>DATEOJ010000538.1:0-3248 GCA_035274235.1 Pyrinomonadaceae bacterium | reverse complement strand
GGCCGGGAAAGTAAAAAGTAAATGGTCGCTACGTACTGGGAATCTCGTGGCGACCATTTACCTTTTACTTTTTACCTTTTACTTATTAGACCCCCGCGCTCTTCGAAACTTCCTGCACAACTTCCGCGACGTCTTTGGGTGGAGCCGCTGCCGCGATGTCGGCCTGAGCGATGATCCCGCAACATACCCCGGCGTCATCAACAACTAGCACGCGGCGTATTTGATGGTCCTCCATCACCTGACAGCATTCCTCCAACGAACAATCCGTTTTGACAGATACAACATTGGGCGTCATCGCGTCCGAGGCGGTGAGGTCTAAGGGGTTCTTTCCTTCGGCGACCGTTCGAACCGCAATGTCGCGATCGGTTATCGTTCCGATCGGTTCGCCGTCCTCGACGATCGGGATGCACCCGCAGTCGTTGTCGACCATCATCTTCGCGACTTCTCGCAAACTTGTGTCCGGCGAACAACACGCCGGGTCTTTCGTCATTATTTCCGCAACAGTCATGATTAATCTCCTTACTGAATCCAGCCGAACGCCGGTATCTCGCTGATCGGCGATGCTACTTTGGGTGTCGTATTTACAAAGATTCGACCCGCCGAACGCGTCGTCGCAATGTTTCGGCTGATCGCCTCCAAACTCTCCTTTGGAACTACACCGCAGATCTGACGCCGATCATCTACGACGACAACCGCCGCAAGCTCGTGCGGATTTGCGATCGCAACATTCGAGACCAGTTCGTCCTCGCGAACACGAAAGATCCTCGTGTCCATGGCCGATCCCGCTGCGAGGCCTTTCGGATTTCGTCCGCGTCCGATCACTTGTTCGCAAATGCTTCGCTCGCTGACCACGCCGATAGGTCTGCGATGAGCGCGACTATCGATCACGACGACCATCCGGTGACCGCACTTTTGAAGGAGGTCGTACACCTCTTCAATACTCGTATCTTCGGTGCACTCAACAACACAATTACTCATCAACTCGCCGATGGTCATCTACCGTACCTCCGTTATCCTTTTGATACACTCGAAGACAATTCGTCGTACGCATTCCGCACGCATTCGCGTTGTTTTCGCTTTGCGGAGATTGGTTGTGCAATGGACGTTCCACTAATTATGCCGGCCAAACTCGAACGCGATTTCTTCACACGTACCGACACTCTCCGCATCGCACGCGATCTACTCGGTAAGCTTCTGGTCGTTTCGACAGAGGACGGTCGACGCGTTTCCGGAATGATCGTTGAGACCGAGGCCTACCTCGGTGAGATCGATAAGGCCGCACACAGTTACGGCGGACGACGGACCAAACGGAACGAGATCACCTACGCCGAAGGCGGACACGTTTATGTGTTTTTTGTCTACGGAATGTACTACCAGCTCAACCTCGTCACGGGTGCGGTCGATAAGCCGCACGTCGTGCTTGTGCGGGCGGTCGAGCCGGTGGAGGGGATCGAGATCATGCGTGAACGTCGCGGAGAGATGAAGGACAAGAACTTAACGTCAGGTCCGGGAAAGCTCTGCATCGCATTCGGCATCACCCGTGAGTTGAATGGCGAGAACCTGACGGGCGATCGGATATGGGTCGAGGAGTATAAGAAGTTTGGGAAGTCCAAGGTCGTCTCGGGCCCGCGCATTGGCATTAACTACGCCGAGGAATTCGTCGGGATGCCGTGGCGCTTCTGGTTAGCCGAAAATATCTACGTCAGCTGAATCGATCGCGAAAGCACGTCGTCGTGTGGTCAAAGCCTAAGCTTCTGAGATAGTCATCTTCATTCCGTATTTCGGTCGGAGGGTGATCAGCGGCATCAGGCCGATTCGCTGATCGGGAACGAGCCTGAGCCGCCATCGGCGTGCAAGAGTGGCGAGCAAAAGGATCGCCTCGGTCCATGCGAACCCCTCGCCAATACAGCGCCGGACACCGCCTCCGAAAGGAAAATAGATATTCCTCTGACCGGCTTCTTTGACGCTCAGCGTCTCCCACCGCTCCGGAAGAAACAGCTCCGCGTCATTCCAGTAACGGGTGTCGCGTTGTGCGACAAACGGGCTTACAAGAACAAGTGATCCCTTTTTAACCTCGAACCCGCCGAACTCATGATCCTCAACCGCGAGGCGTCCGACCGCCCAAGCCGGAGGGAACAAACGCATCGACTCGGCGACGACGCATTCGGTGTATTTCAAATTCGGAAGATCGTCGATCGTCGCCGAACGGTCACCAACGACGCGATTCAACTCGTCGCGTAGTTTGTCTCCCTTGTCCGGATTGAGCGACAGCAGATACCAGGTCCACGTTAAGGCATTCGACGTAGTTTCGTGTCCGGCAAGAAAAAGCGTGAGAGCCTCGTCACGGATCTGCTCATCGGTCATCGATGCTCCGTCGTCTTCGTCGCGAGCTGCGAGAAGCATCGATAGAAGATCGCCCTCGTCGGAACCTGACCGTCGGCGTTCGTTAATGATCCCGTAGATGACCGAGTTGAAGGTCGCGCGGGCCCGATTGAAACTCCCGGTCTGCGGCAACGGCAGTTTTAGCAGCCACTCGGAATACGGAAGAAGGAGAAAATCGAAAAGTTTGCTTACCGTCGTCATCGCACCGCCGACCGCATCGGCATCGTCCTCGACGTTTGCGTTGAAGAGTGTTTTCCCGACGATCCGCAGCGTCAGGTTCATCATCTCCTTGTCGATGTCGCGGACCTCGCCGTCGGACCAACTCTCCGACATACGTTCGGCATACTCGACCATCGACCGTGCGTATTCCGCGATCCGTGACCGATGAAACGCCGGTTGGATCATTCGCCGCTGACGGAGGTGCGCCGCGCCTTCACTCGTGAGCAGACCTTCACCGAGCAGCGTCTTTGCGCGCTGGAGTGCGCGACCTTTGAAAAACTTGTGAGCGTTGACCACAAAAAGATCGCGGACGAGATCCGGATGATTCAGGAAGTAAGCCGGCTGCGGTCCCATTCGGAAAAACGAGACGTCGCCGAGAGCGGCTTGTCGTGTCAGAAAACCGGTCGGGTCGCTTCTGAATTGGCGGAAGTGACCGCCGATAAGGCTTGGCTTTTGAGATGGAGGAAGCACGAGGACATTATGGCAGAAGTCTGCGTGCGGGCAGATAAGAGCTCGGGAGTGCGGGCGAGGTTAGCCGCAGATCACGCAGATGACACAGATTTTGCTGGATTTTCGTCTACGCTCGCGCGGCAAGTTCACTCACTTGCCGATAGAATCCGCGTCATCTGCGTAATCTGCGGCTAATT
>DATEOJ010000537.1:0-2627 GCA_035274235.1 Pyrinomonadaceae bacterium | reverse complement strand
TCGCCGCGAATGATCGAGCCGAACCATACACTCGCGTCCTCGCCGATCTCGACATCGCCGATGACTATCGCATCGTCGGTGATGAACGCGGTATCGTGGATCTTTGGGCTTGCATCTCCGAATGCTTTGATCATCTTATTCAGTGTGTTCTGTGGTTTCTGTCCTTTCGTAGTTAGGCAGGCAACAAAAAAACAGAAAGAATTCTCCCTAGTTCGCACGTCCAAGCTTCTTCGCGAAGATCCGGTAGACCTTTTCGATCTCATGAACCCCGAGCAACTTCGCGCAAGCGATGAATACGACTCCACCGATCGTGATCGGTACGAACACCTCCATCATCTTTACCGAGAATGTTCGCGTCGGAAACCGTGCGTCCAGGTAATGAAAACTGAAATAGCACACGGCAGACATCACGACGGATGCGATCGCGATCTTGAAGAAGCTAGTTGCGATGCTCCGACCGTTCAGACGTCGGATCCGTTTTCGCATGATCAAAGCCAGGGCCGCGAAGTTCACTATTGCGACAGTCGAGGTCGCAAGTGCGACGCCGACGTGGCCGAGCCCATTCGGGCTAACGGCGGACACGCCGACTCCCGATAACCAATTCATAAAAAGATAAGACGCGAGTGCGTTGACCACGATCGAGGCAACCCCGACAAGCATCGGTGTCTTCGCGTCGTCCATCGCATAGAACGCCGGCGATAGAACCTTGATCGCCGCGTATCCCGTCAAACCGATCGCGTAACCGCTCAGCGCCCATGCCGTCATCGGCACGTCTGATTCTTTGAACGCACCGCCGTGTGAATAGAGCAGTCGGATGATAGGTTCGCCAAGCACTACCAAGCCGCACGCCGATGGGAGCGTCATCAGGAAGATAAGATTCATCGACGATGAAAGCGTGTCGCGAAAGTCTTTTGTCCTTCCCTGGGCCGCCATGCGTGACAGGACGGGGATAGACGCGGTCCCGACGGCGACGCCGAAGATCCCAATCGGAAATTGCATCAGACGAAATGCGTAACCGAGCCACGAGATACCACCGTCGATACCCGAAACAAAGAACGTGTTTACTAAAACGTTGATCTGCACAGCCGACGTTCCGAGGATCGCCGGACCCATTAATCGCATCACGCGCTTCACACCGGGATCGACAAAACTGAGTGTCGGCGCAAAACGGAACCCGACTTTGTACAGTGACGGGATCTGGATCACAAACTGCGCGGCTCCCCCGATCAAAGTTCCGATGGACATGCCGATGATCGCCCACTGGGCTGCGGAATCCGGGACAAGATCCCGATCCTCTGAGACCGTCCATGAACCACCGCTGAGCCAGTACGCGAACGCGAGTCCGAATATGATCGAGGTGATGTTAAAGACGGTCGACGCCGAGGCGGGAATTCCGAAGACGCCTTTTGTGTTTAGAACGCCCATCGCCACCGCCGCGAGTGCGACAAGGAGGATGAACGGAAACATGATCTGCGTCAGCGTTGTCGCAAGCGCAGCTTTCTCGGGCGAGAAGCCGTCGGCAATGAGATTGACGAATTGCTTTGATAGGAGAACGCCAATGATCGTTATGACACTTAGTACGACGGCGAGGGCGTTGAGTACCAGTCCGGCGAGCTGCCACGCTTCTTTCTCGCTCTTGTTGATCTGGTAATCGGTGAAGACCTTTACGAACGCGGCCGATAGAGCACCTTCGGCGAAGAGATCGCGAAGAACATTTGGAATACGGAACGCTAGTTGGAACGCGTCGTTTAGAAAGCCGGCCCCGAAGTAATAGGCGAATACCTGTTCACGAACGAGCCCGAGTACCCGTGAGAACATCACCGCGATCGATACGATACCAGCCGAGCGTGCAACACTCTGCTGTTTCGATGGCGGGGCGACTGAATCAGCGGGATCGATGGGGTCGGCGAGCTCTTCTGGGAGTTCCGAATCCGGCGGCTCTTGTTCTAGGTGGTTCATTCTTGGCCGAAAAAGAGTTTGCAATATCTTGGGGAGATGGACAACTGCCGCGACCCTCGTCTTCTCTTATTGTCGCGACGTCCAAGGGTTCTCTATAATTTCGAAACTATGAAATTCGGTAAGGTCGATAACGTTGACGAGATAAATTTCTCCATTCCGACTGATCATCCAGCCACGGACAAGGTCCTCAAGAAATCGAAGGCGAAGGATCTCAAGGTCTTTGTCGGCTGCGGTAAGTGGAACAAAACCGATCTCAAGAATTTCTATCCGCGGGGAACGAAGAACGAACTCGAGTACTACGCGACGCAGTTCAACTCGATCGAGCTGAACGCGACGTTTCGCAAACGCTACTGGGCACCGCAGTATGAGAAATGGGCGAACACGACTCCGGAGGGATTTAAGTTCTGTCCAAAGCTGGGACAATTCATCTCGCACATAAAACGGCTCGACGGTGTCGAAGAATCACTCGACCTCTTCAACGAAAATGCATCGCATCTCGGCGATCGAATGGGCGTTTCGTTTCTCCAGATGCACGACAACTTCGGTCCGAAGGATTACGAACGCGTACAGAAGCTTGCCGAGTATTGGAGATTCGATATTCCACTCGCGGTCGAGCTGCGTCATCCCGATTGGTACGCGGATGAGAAGATGATCGACGAATGGACCGG
>DATEOJ010000536.1:0-6011 GCA_035274235.1 Pyrinomonadaceae bacterium | reverse complement strand
GAACGTGCTTTCGATGGAACGCCTTTCTTGAAGAATGTACCCTCAACCCAACGTGACAAGTTCGCAGTATTCCCCGAACGATTTACTTGTTCGATAAACGCACCGGTCACAAAACCGCTCGATCCGAAATCGCAGATCGCATCCGGAGGCCTGGTCAGTTACCTCATCTTTGGTGTCCCGCTGTATTATGTCTACGAATCGGTTTCATCTTAGACGGCCAAACTGATCCGTATGACAAATCTAAAAACTCTACTCCTCGTCGGAGTCGTCGCGATCTTCGCCGTGACCGCGGTTCGTGCGGGCGACTACGCAAAGCTCAACTTTATCGGATTCTCAAAGACCGGAAAGTATCTTGCGTTTGAAGAGCACGGCATCCAGGACGGCTCGGGCTTTCCTTACTCGAGCTTCTACATTGTGAATGTCGAAACGAATTCCTATGCCGCCGGTCCGTTCAGAGTGCGGCTCGAGAATGAGACCGCGACCGAACTTCAAACACGAACCAAAGCCCGACTCGCCGCGGCAGCCTCACTGAAAAAGTTTGGGATCATCGAACGCAACACGGGTTCGCTTGTTGTCTCTCGTCTTTTCACTGACCTCAGCGTTCGCAAACTGACGGACGATGAGAACAAGTCGTTCAAGATCAACTTCGCCGAGTTTGTGGACTCGATGTACACCGAAGGCAACTACGAACTGGCGCTGAATCTGGTCGAAGACAAACCGAAGACGTGTGGGCATGAAGAGCTGCCTGTCTACAAGATCGCGTTAACGCTCAAAGACAATAAAGCCGACACGACGACCGTGCTCCAAAAAGACCCGAACGTCCCGGCGGCGCGCGGCTGTCCGATCAGATACGAGCTTCAGTACGTCTATCTCTACAAACACTACATTGCGGTCTTCATGCCGTCCTACACGACAGGTTTCGAAGGACCCGACCTGCGATACATCGTCACGACCGGCAAGTACAAACCTTTCTAATGAAGTTCGGACTTATCGCCGGCAACGGCCAATTTCCATTTCTGGTAGTCGAGGGCGCCCGCAAGCAGGGCGCGAGTCTTTCTGTTGTCGCGATCAAAGAGGAGACGGACAAGCGGATCGACGACGTGGCGGACTCAGTCAAGTGGGTCGGTATCGGACAGCTCGGTAAGATGATCGACTTCTTCAAGAACGAAGGCGTGACAAGCGCGATGATGGCGGGGCAAGTAAAACACGTTCAGATCTTCTCCGGCTCACTTCCGGATGTTCGGATGCTCAAGATGCTCTGGAATCTGCCAAAGCGAAATACCGATTCGCTTATCGGCGGTGTTGCTGATGAGCTTGCAAAGGAAGGTATCGAACTGATCGACTCAACCCATTTCCTTCAAGATCACCTCGCTCCGAGCGGAAAGCTTACGAAGCGAGAACCAACCGATATCGAGGCTGGCAACATCGAGTATGGACTTCACATCGCCGACGAGATCGCACGACTCGATCTTGGACAGACCATCGTCGTCCGTGCAAAAGCGTGTGTCGCGATCGAGGCGATGGAAGGTACCGATGCGACCATCCGACGAGCAGGCGAGTTGGCGAACGGCAAGCTAACGGTCGTGAAGGTCGCGAAACCGGATCAGGACATGCGGTTCGACGTCCCGGTCGTCGGTGTTCCAACGATCGAAACCATGATCGCCGCCGGTGCGACCTGCCTATCGATAACCGCAGGAAAAACCCTCATCTTCGACCGCGATGAAATGCTCAAGCTCGCTAACAAGAACAATATCTGCATAGTCGGCTCCTGACGAAACTTCTTGTAAAATCTCCCGTAAGAACATTTCTTACTTAAAACCTCCGGAGAGAAAATGAAACGTAACTTTTTGGCCCTATTCCTTTGTCTGTGTGCGCTCGCCTCGATCAGTGTCGGTCAGGCCGTGCAGGTCACCCCCGCCGAGCGCCGCCTCGCGGACGCTATCACAGCTGCTCAGCTCAAGGACTATCTTTACTTCGTCGCATCGGATGCGATGGGCGGTCGTGATACTCCATCCGCCGGGCTCGACGTCACCGCCGAGTTTTTGAAAATGAATCTTTCGCGTTGGGGCTTCAAACCCGCCGGCGATAACGGTTCGTTCTTCCAGAAGATCGAGCTCACGAACGAGACCATCGAACCCGCTAATAACATCCTTCAGATCGATGGCAAGGACTTCGTTCTAACCTCAGACTTCTTTCGCATGAGCGGTAACGGCTCGGCGAACGCACTAATGGTTTATGCCGGTGACGGCTGGGTTGTGAAGTCGAAGAATATCGATGCATACAAAGGCCTCGATGTGCGGGGACGAATCATCGTTGTGTCGGGCTCCGGCTTTCCAAATCCGAATACGTTGACGAGCACGCCCGCCGGCGTAACACAAGCCGATCTTCCGGCCGAAGGAAAAGGTACTGCCTGGTCCGACCCTGTGACGTATGCGACGACCAACGGAGCAGCCGGAGTGATCCTGATCGGGTCGCCCGAGCTTCAGGCAAATTGGAACCAGGTCCGCCGGTTCTTTTCGCG
Organism: Pyrinomonadaceae bacterium; assembly: GCA_035274235.1. Classification (GTDB taxonomy): domain Bacteria; phylum Acidobacteriota; class Blastocatellia; order Pyrinomonadales; family Pyrinomonadaceae; genus OLB17. The sequence continues at coordinate 3,490 of DATEOJ010000536.1, read as the reverse complement.
CGGCAACATGTACGTCACGAAACTTCGCGAAGCAGCGTCGCCCGCGAGAGCAAAACTTCCGATGGCTCTGGTTTCCGGCAACGTGGCAAGCGTCATCTTTGCGGGAACGCCGGGACAGAGTTCGGCGACACCGTTTGCGATCGACAAGACCGTCAACATCACGACGATGGGAACGCAGTCGACAAAGTGGACGCAGAACGTCGTCGCACTTTGGGAAGGAAGCGATCCGAAGTTGAAGGACGAGATGGTTGCGGTCGGTGCACACTACGATCACGTCGGAACAAATCTCAACGCCCCGGGCGATGACAAGATCTGGAACGGTGCCGACGACGATGGCTCGGGAACGGTAGCCGTGCTATCGATCGCCGAAGCTCTCGCGAAGGCGAAGGTGCGTCCAAAGCGTTCGGTATTGCTTGTCTGGCACGCGGGCGAGGAAAAGGGACTTTGGGGAGCGGAATATTTCAACAAGTTCCCGACCGTCGATGTGAAGAAGGTCATCTCGCAGCTCAACATCGATATGATCGGTCGGAGTCTTACGCCGGACAAATTCATCAAATGCGACGCCCCCGGCAAACGGTGCAACGAGAACCTCTCAAAACCGAACGAGATCTACGTGATCGGCTCGGAGATGATGAGCAGCACGCTCGGTGCGGTTGTAAAGGGCACCAACGGCTCGTACATAAAGATGGATTACAACTACAAGTACGACGATCCAAGTGACAAAGAAGGATTCTTCTTCCGCTCTGATCACTTTCACTATGCGGTGAACGGGATCCCGATCGCGTTCTGGTTCGACGGCGTCCACGAGGACTATCACCAGGCGTCCGACACCCCGGATAAGATCGACTATCAGAAGATGGAGAAAGTAGCTCGCACGATCTTTCTAACGATGTGGGAGTTGACTGAGTTGAAGGCGCGTCCGAAAGTCGACAAGACACTTCCGCCGGAACTTACGAGAAGATAAACGAAAAGGGGCCGCCAAGTTTTTGGCGGCCTCTTTTCTTTGGGTAGAACAGTTCAGTGCAAGTTCTTTGCAAGATCCTTCTTCTCCGCTTCGGCGAGCGCGGCGATCGACCTAATGGTAAACCTCATAAGCAATTCTGTTCGCAACTCGCCGTAGGTAACCCGATGAACTTGACCTGCTTCGTCAGTTGACTCCTCGACGGCTTCGACATCCTCAGCGTTCGCGTTCGGGTCAATCGACTTCTCCGTAATTATCGCGGCGTCCTTATCACTATCATCGACGACTTCATCTTCGTCGACCGCTTCCTCCTCGTCATCGGCATCGACAAAAGCATCTCCATCCTCGTAGTAAATCTCGCCGTACTTCTCGGATATTTCTTCGAGCTCTTTATCGCGGAGCACCTTCACCGTAGTTGTCATTAACTGATAAACGACATATTGATCGTCGCCCGCTCCCTGCATTTTTTGAAGAAGAAACTTCGCGAGACGGCTGTCCCCCCAGTTCGCAACCAACTGCACGAGGACTTTGTCTCCTTCGGACATCGATTTCTCTTTTCGCTCGGTTGTCGATGCAACGAGAAGATTCGTAAGTGTTTCCTTCTGAGCATCGGTCATCAATCGCGCGTAGATCGTTTGATCAACCTCGTCAGGGCGCACCTCTATCGGTTCGTCAGTAATAACCTTTTCTTCAACCGTCTCGGCGCCATCGGACGACGTTGCTTCCGCGTCCTTATCGCTTTCTTCTTCCTCCTGCTCCTGCTCCTGCTCCTGCTCCTTCCGCCAGCCCAGCACCTCGAAACTTCTATGAAGGTCGTATGCTCCCTCCCAACGAGTCAACGGATCTTCCGTTACGCGAACAAGCCAATCGACGATCGCTGCATCGTCCGCGACCTTGCCGCCGAAGATCGAGTTCAGTTCGCGGATCCGCGCCTCGTACGCGCTCAGACGCTCGGGCGACAATTTTTTGATCGCGTCGCGGTAGTCGGTTAGGCCAAGCAATTCCGTTCCGTCTTCCTGCTCCTCTTGTTTGAGAAATAGCAGCACCGTGTCGCCCGATTTTATATCAGGACGTCGGAACATCGTCTCGACTTCTTCTTGCTCTTCGGCCGACGGTTCGGACGGCGTTTCCCCCTGGTTGGTCTTGTATCGATACTCGCGCTCCTCCATGACAAATAATTTCCGCGGCTCACCCTTGAGGACGGATGACACGTCGAAGTGTTTCCTGACATTCAAGACGGTGGAAGCACCCGAGTCCTCGATTATGTCGAGGTCCTCAGCCTTGTCATACTTCGCGATGTAGATGGCATCGCTCTCCCTGTATAAAGACAAGAGTGTCTCCGGAAGTTTCACGGGACACGCACGGGTTTTGGTTGGAAATACGAGTGCCGGCAGGACTAGGATGGCGATACAACACGCAGATAACAGAGACCTTAACATTTGCTGCTACTCCTCCAAGATCAGTTTGTTTTGCGCGCAACTATCAGAATCGGCAACTTCAGCATTAGTTGCTTCGGCCGCGGATATTTCTAACGGTATAGACCCGCCGCGGCGGAAAAAGTTCCTTTATTTCTTTTCTGCCTGGAGGCGGCGATAGGCTTCCGACTTTCCGATCCCGAACTCCTTCGCCGCTTGCTTCAACGCCGTCTTCCGGTCAATGCCCTCCGATTCAAGCTGAGCTACGCGCAGTGGTAAGGTCGAAACCTCACTGACCGTCGTCGAGATGTCTCGGTCACGGTCGATTAGTAGAACGATCTCGCCCTTCGCAGTTGCGGACGAAAACTCGCTGGCAAGCGTGGAGAGTTTTCCTCGGTGGAGTTGTTCGTGGAGTTTTGTGAGTTCGCGGGCGACGACGGCTTCTCGATCTCCCAGGATCTCGAGGCAGTCGATGACGGTCGCGGCGATTCGACGCGGGGATTCGTAGAAAGTGAGTGTCGCGGGTATTGATGCAAGTTCGGTAAGTCGCCTGCGACGCTCGGTCTTTCGTGCAGGGAGAAAGCCTCCAAAGAAGATCGCGTCGGTCGGGAGACCTGATGCGACCGCAGCGGCGACGAACGCCACCGGTCCCGGGATCGTCACGACTTCCGCACCGATCTCTATCGCTTCCCGGACGATACGGAAACTCGGATCGCTGATACCCGGCATTCCGGCATCCGAGACAATCGCGACGGATGTTCCGTCTTTAAGAAGTCCGGCGAGTTCGGCGGCCCGCTCCGTTTCGTTGTGTTCGTGATAGCTGACGAGTTTGTTTTTGATGTTGAGGTGCGTGAGAAGCTTTCGAGTATGACGCGTATCTTCGCATGCGATCACGCCGACCTCGGTCAAGGTTTCGATGATCCGAGGCGTGACATCCTGAAGATTACCGATCGGCGTCGCGACCAGATATAGCTTTCCCAGCATTGAGGAGTAGTCTACAGGAAAACACAAACAAGCTCGCCGCTTGATCGGTAATTTGAATTCGCCGGACAGATCCGAACGGTGCGAGCCGGCCGTTGACGCACTAAACGCGGCTTAACTTGGCGCCAATGCG
>DATEOJ010000535.1:0-2642 GCA_035274235.1 Pyrinomonadaceae bacterium | reverse complement strand
CGCATCGATGTTTCCGATCAGACTGCCGCCGAAATGCCGCACACCGTTCGGCAACACAGATTCCGGTGTCACACCTTTGTACTTGTAGCCGATATATTTCGAACTCGCCTGCGCCGCGCAGAGCGTCGGGGTAAAAATTAGTGCGATGATGCAAAGGATCGTTAACTTCATAATTCCTCTTTCGAACTTCCCGACAAAGACGCGACTTCAACAGTTTGATTGCAACGTCTTAAGGCTAACCAAACAACCGCGCCGACAATGATACTCGGCAACCAGATCCACACGAGTTCGCTCAAGGCGACGCCGATACCTCGTTCGCTAAAAAACCCTGCACCGATCGGCGAGACCTGGATCGGCCGCCATGGGGAGAAGAATCTTTCGTTACTGAACGGTGCAAGCAGCGCAACACCGAGTCCTCCGTTTGTGAACATGTCCAGGAATGGATGTGAGAGAGTGGCCGCGGTGAAGTATAGACCAAGTTTCCATCGCGGCACTTCGGTATGACGGAAGCAAACCATAGCCACGAGCCAACCGACAAGAAACGCAAATGCGATCGAATGAGTTATTCCGCGATGGCCAAGTACGCTTGCGTAATTGATGCCGAACGCGAAACCGACCACGTCGAAGTCAGGCAGTATCGTGCACAGCGCCGTCAATATCAAAAATCTTATTCGCGATCGAGCGGGAGAAAACGAGCTGCCGATTGCGATTCCAAAAAACGCGTGTGAAAAGATCGTCGGCATCAAACCGATCTAAGCAGCAACGTAAGCAATGTCGCTCGTTTTGGAATGTCATCGACGAGAATGTGCTCGTGCAGCGTATGTGCTCCGTCACCCGCGATGCCAAGGCCGTCTAAGACCGGGACGCCAAGTGCGGCGACAAAGTTACCATCCGACGCTCCGCCGACCTGTGCTTCACCAACTTCGTATCCAAAGCTATCTCCCAGCGTCCGCACTTTCTCGTACAACTCGGCGACCGCGGGAGTTCGTTCCAACGGCGGACGATTTATCGCGCCTTTGATCTCCAACGAGACGCGCGAATCGAAAGGCGACAAACTGTGGATCGCATCGTCAATACGTCGCGCTTCGTCCGACGATGTGAACCGGACGTCGACCGAACACTCCGCGTATTCGGGTATTACATTTGTAGTCGTCCCCCCGCGCATGGTGCAGACGTTTACAGTTGTGCCGACTTCGGGTTTGTTAAGCGAACTTAGTTTCTCGATCTGTCGCGAAAGCTCAAGGATCGCGTTCGCTCCTTTCTCCGGTTCGAGTCCGGCGTGGGCGGGAATGCCGTGAGCGTGGACACTGAACATTCCAGTTCCCTTGCGACCCGTCTTCACGCGTCCTTGCGCCGACGGTTCAAAGACGAGGCACGCCGCGGCCTTCCGCGCTTCTTGCTCGACAAGTTCGCGTCCGGTAAAACTTCCTACTTCCTCGTCACACGAAAGAAGGATAGATATCGGTCGTGATGGCTTCTCACCGGTCTCGGCGAAGTAGCGCAGTGCTTCGATCATCAGCACCACTCCGGACTTCATATCGAAGATCCCGCATCCGAAAAATTTTCCGTCTTCGATACGTGTCGGATTCTGTTCGCAGGTTCCGACCGGATGAACCGTGTCAGTGTGGCCGAGAAGAAAAACGTTCTTACCCGCGCCTGGAAACGCGCGGATCAAAAGGTGATCACCGAAGTCGTCAGCCGGGATGCGTTCGATATCGAGTTCGACGCCGCTCGCACGAGCTTCTTCGACGAGGTGATCGACAACACGTTTGCTGCGCTCGACGTCGTACGATGGTGACTCGATATCGACAACGGCGCGAATCGAGTCAAGGATCGCCGCCCGTCGCGATTCAAAATATTCGAGTATCGCTGTCGGATTCATGAAGAGAGCCCTATCTAAGGTTTTGTTGTTGCGGGACCAGTGAAGACTCGATTGAGCGTTTCACCCAAACGGTAGCCTGCCAATGCGAGACGGCGTTGTGCGACCGCGAACGCGTGTTTCTTATATTTCTCCGATGGCGTCTTGAATCGCTCGAGATCGGGAGAAAAGACATCGGTCGGATTTATAGCGAAGCTTTCCTCCTGCCACTTCTCGTACGCTCCGATGTTGAGTGACGACGAGACGTCTTTGAACGGATACTTTTTCATGATCGACGTTGCGATCGACTCGATGTAATCGCTCTCGCAAGTATCGCCTTTAAGCGGCACGTTGCGTCCCACGATCGAATCCCAGAACCAGTGAAGATTCTGCTGGGTCTCGCGCGGCGTTCCTTGCGGCGTTAGTAAGAAAAGATTTCCGCCCTGATCGCCTTTTGGTTCGGTGTCAGTGACGCGCGCAGATGCGTGGAGCGGTTGGTGTATGTCGCCGCTAAGATGCATGATCCACGCGATCGCGATAGCCTTGTCTTTGTCCGACGCATCCGCGGTTCGGATGACCTTGTCGTATTCGTTCAACTTAGTGACAGCAACACCGCCCTCTTCAAAACCCTTCAACGGTTCCGCTTTGTTTCCAATCTGCTTCCAGAACGTGTCGTCGTAATGCCAGTTGCTGTGGTGATACTTCTTTTGACGATTCTCGAACGCGCGGTCGCGAATAATGTCAGCCCAAGTCGCGACAAGCATGAAGTATTCGAGCTTCCGCT
>DATEOJ010000534.1:0-14465 GCA_035274235.1 Pyrinomonadaceae bacterium | reverse complement strand
CGGCGCCAAACTCATTGTTCTCGCCCGCACCGTTCCCGGCCGGTCAGAACCAAGTCACATCCCCTTCGTTCCATATTACGTCGGCGAATGCTGAAGTGAGTTTTCGACATTGGTATGAGTTTGAGACGACGTTCCTTCGTAATCGTCTCTTCGACGGGTCAGTCCTCGAGATACAAGTCGGTAACGGACTGTGGCGCGACATCATTATCACTGGTGGAACTTTTCTCTCGGGTGGTTACGACGGAACGCTCGACAGTTGCTGCGAGAATCCGCTCGCGGGACGGCTTGCGTGGTCGGGGAAAAGTGGCATCAATCAGACGTCGGAGTTCGTGACGACGCGCGTTAAGCTTCCGCCGATCGCGACCGGGCGGCAGGTGCGTTTGCGGTGGCGTGTCGCGACCGACATCGGGGGTTTTCGCGAAGGCGAGTACATCGACAATCTAGTTGTCACCGACGGCTTTGACTGCGAATGCTCGACAACGTCTCGCGCTCCGTTCGACTTTGACGGCGATCAAAAAACGGATCGTTCAGTCTTCGACCTAAACTCCGGATCGGAACCTGACTTTCGCGTAGTCCAAAGTTCTAACGGACAACTCGCGACTTTTAGTTGGGGCACGGCCGGTGACAAACCCGCGAACGCGGATTTCGACGGCGATGGCAAGACGGATCTCGCGGTCTACCGACCATCGGACGGACTTTGGTATGTGCTTCAAAGCTCGAACTCTGCGGTTGCTATCCTTCGTTTCGGACTCACGACCGATGTCGTCACCCCTGCAGATTACGATGGTGACGGCCACGCTGATATAGCCGTCTGGCGACCATCGACCGGGGTCTGGTATGTGTTGCGAAGTTCGAACGGACAATCGTTCGCTTACCAGTTCGGTCTTGCCAACGACCGCCCGGTCAACGGCGACTTTGATGGCGATGGGAAAGATGACATCGCTGTGTGGCGCCCATCGAACGGAACCTGGTATGTAGCTAGAAGCTCGGATGGCGGTTTTAGTATCAATGCATTCGGGTTGAGCAGCGACATACCTGTAAGCGGCGATTTCGACGGCGATGGTCGGACCGACCTCGCGGTGTTTCGTCCATCGACAAAGGTCTGGTACGTGCTGCGATCGACTGGTGGTTTCTTCGCAACACAGTTCGGGCTGAGCGAAGATATTCCGATGCAGGCAGACTTCGATGGCGACCGCCGCGCCGACATCGCGGTCTTCCGTCCGTCGACGAAAGCCTGGTATCACCTCCGAAGTTCCGATGGTGGATTCTCGGCGACGACGTTTGGAGTATTAGCTGAGAAGCCTGTGCCTTCGATATACGTCAATCGGTAGCGGAGTTTTAACGCGGAGATCGCGGAGATCGCAGAGACCGCCGAGATATTGTACTTAGGCGTGCATAACTCGGACGTTTTTTCGGGCCCCCTATCGGAACAATTAGCACCTGAGCTATCAACCAACCTCCGCGGTCTCCGCGATCTCTGCGTTAAATCCCCCCCTCCACGGTCTCGCGATCTCTGCGTAAATCCCGCCGCTGAGGTCGTTCTTGACCTCCCCGAGTCAGAACCGTATCATCGGTAGTTCACGCCGGAGTGGCGAAATTGGTATACGCACCAGACTCAAAATCTGGCGGGAGCAATCCCATGTCGGTTCGAGTCCGACCTCCGGCACCATCATCGAATTAGGAAACTAAAAAGCCGTTTTCGGATTCTCCGAAAACGGCTTTTTCCTTAGTTAGCTTCCAAACTACTTAGAAGCGATTATAGTTCGCCACCGGGTAGTCAGTGTTCTGGCCAAATGGAACGCTAAACGCACCGACCGTCGAACCCAACACCCAGAACACACTCGCTCCCGGAGTGGGACTAGAACGCCAGACTGCAATATCGGTCTTACCGTCACCGTCATAATCGCCCTGCGCGTGGAAGTCCGTCGCCGATGCTCCAAAGATCGCATACGGCGAGCCGTTGATGACGCCAGTCGTACTTGGGCGGACATACCATTGGTATTGTCCGGCCGAAGCTCTGGCCGTCGCGATGTCCGTCTTGCCGTCGCCGTCATAGTCACCCGGAACGACGACGTCAGTCGGCGTACCGAATACAACTTGGTTTAAGCCGGCAGTCGTCTGGAACATCCAGAATTTAGCCTGGCCGCCGCCGTTGTTTCGCTGAATAACAAAGTCGCGTTTACCGTCGCCATCATAGTCGCCGGGTGCCGGGAAGTCCCCGTTTTGTCCCCAAGGAACATACGTTACGTTGCCTCCCGGATTATTTAGGCTACCTCGGAAGTACCAGGTGCTCGGGTCGCCCGAGTTTTCACCACCCCGGTAAACCGCGAGATCGGCTTTTCCATCACCGTCGTAATCGCCGACGACACGCGGCTCGTCACCGCCTTGTCCGAATGCCTCTACCCTCAGAACGTTCCCGTTCGAGTTAAGGATATAGAACGAGGCTACGCCGGATGCTCCCGGACGCCAGATCGCGATGTCTGTCTTATCATCACCGTCATAATCTTCAGGAATGAAGAAGTCGGTCGAGATACCCCACGCCGATGCATAGGTCGTGGCGGTTCCGGCTAGATTGATAAACCAAGTGATCTGACCGCCTGCACCGCCGCCGGTGTTACGGACAACCGCAAAGTCGGTCTTGCCGTCGCCGTTGAAGTCAACGTGATGCTGCGGGACCACTGGACCTCCGCCGGTAGTGACATCGATGCTCCAGCCGCTCGGAAGACTTAGGGTGTCGAGATTTTCATCGTCGACGACGTACAGATTCCACGTACCGTTCGGATTCGTTCCGTTGAAAACATTGAAGCCGAGCGGATAACTCGTCAGCCCGCCAGCTGTCGGGAAATTGTCCTGACCACCGGGTTCGGGGGTCGTCGCACCTGCATAGTTAGAAGGCTGATAACTTCCGGTTGGAATCGCAGCGGTCCCGCCGTCAGCGAGTGGAGCTCCAGCCGTCTGATCGAACGTAAGCGAGACGGCCGTGATATCGCCGCTGCCACCGGCGTCTGACATTACCAGTGATCTTGCACCTGTCGGTCCGACAAGAAGAATGTCTGCGTCATCCGGGAACGTTGAGGTCAAGGCAAAGGTGACGGTCACTTTTGTGATGTTACCGGTCAGACCAGCGACGTTGATCGCTGAGGGATAGTTTGCGGCCGGAACTCCCGGATTGGTTCCAGCGCTATTACTCGGCCGATCAACTGGAACGATCGAAGCCGGATTTGAGAATGTTGTTGAAATTGCCTGATTGGTCGTCTCCTGAGCATTCACAGTTCGCCCAGTTGCAGGTAAAAAGACATAAACCGTCGTCAAGCCAAAAAGTACAAAACCGGTTAGAGCCCGACGATAGAACTTTCTCCGGTAATCAGCGATTGAAGCTTCCACAATTCCCTCCATTGTAAGGACCAAAGTCCTGAAAAGTTGCAGACGAACTCAACAGTGTCCGCCCCCAACCAAAGTGATAGGGGCCCGTCGTTTCCGGCTAAGGCCCCTCAAATAATTCGAAGAAAAATCGAACCCAATCTGACGATCGATCCCGTTACTAACCGGGACACCTCGCCCATTGTTTACGTTATTCAAACATCAAACTGTCTGTTAACAATCCCCGTAAAGCAATGACTTGCTTGGGTTAACGAAGGATACCACAGATTCGGGAAACGGCACGAGCAATTTCTTTAGCGAGAAACCCGACGCCACTCACCGACGGTTCGAGGGAGTTCGATGCCGAGGATTTTCGTTGACAGTGGCGGCGTGCGAGAGCAGAATGCACGCATACCCTAGTCTACCGACGGACGCTTTTCTAGCCTGCGTCCGCCTCAATCTTGGCTTTTTGCACAGGAGGGTTTTTCCATGTACAACGCAAAACTCAAAACTGTTGTCCCCGTGTTGGTGCTTTCGATTCTCGGAATGCTCACATCAGCGGTGGGGCAATGCGTAGAAGCACCGTCGGATCTTGTCCACTGGTGGACAGCCGACGGAAACGCTTTTGACATTATCGGCGGCGAGCACGGTACGCTTGTCGGCGGAGCAACATTCGGCAGCGGTGAGGTCGGAGAAGCATTTGCCCTCGACGGAGTCGACGGTCAGGTCGTCGTCCCCGACGATCCGACTGCCGCATTTAATTTCACCGGCGCGTTTACGATCGACGCCTGGGTCTTCATCGACCAATACTCGACCGAGTTTGGCCCGATCGTTTCCAAGTGGAACGATATCGGTACAGACAGCCGCGCGTATTTCCTTACGATCGAATCGACCGAGTTTGGGGCGAACCGACTGAGATTCGATGTCTCTCGGAACGGTCAGTTCCTCGGAACAAACAGCGCGATCCGATATTCCACCGGCGCGGTTCCGACTGGTGAGTGGGTCTTTGTCGCGGGCGTCTTTGATCCCACGCAAGCTAATGTAGCGGATCGGATGAAGGTTTATGTGAACGGCGTCGATGTATCAGGTGCTGCATTTGTTCCCACTGAAGTGACGTCGGTGTTCGTCAACACCGAACCGCTTCGCATCGGTGCCGGCGACCTTGGATCGAACGCGCGAGATTTCTTTAATGGCAGCATCGACGAGGTAGAACTCTTCGACCGCGCGCTGAGTGCCACAGAGATCAGCGGGCTATTCGGCGCGGGCGACTCCGGCAAGACGGTTCCTATCTCGATCGACATCAAGCCGGGCAGCGACATCAATCCGATCAACCTTGGTTCGAAGGGGACGACACCGGTCGCGCTCCTGGGCACCGAGGTGTTCGATGTGACGACCGTAGATGTAACGTCTATCCGATTCGCCGGGGCGCCGATAAGAACGAAGCCGAACGGCAGGCTGCATTACTCGTACGAGGACGTCAACAGCGACGGGATCCTCGATCTGATGATGCACTTTTCAACCGTGGATCTAGATCTTGATCGCGACTCGACAGAGGCAACGCTCACCGGTATTGGTGGCGATGACCGGTGCATTTCGGGAACTGACGTGGTTCGGCCAGTGCCGCCTCTCAGTCAAGTTCCGGTCAGGACCAAGCCTTAATCAATGGAAGGGGGATCCGCGGATCTCCCTTTTTCTAAAACTCCCGGCTGTCAAAAAAAGTCTGGCAGTTGGCTCGGGGTTTGTGGCATCATAGTCCGCACTGGGGGTGATATTATGATGAATAATTTTACTGAGGTAATAAAAAACTAGAATCGAATTCGATTCTTAATAAAAAAACAGCATGTCCGAAACGGGCATGCTGTTTTAGTTTGTGCTGGAAGTTTTAAGTTAGCGTCGAACGTAGTCTGACGTTTCACCCGTTGACTGATTGTAAGTTCGAATACCGTTTCTCGTTTGCGTTATGGTCGAGCTGCTACCGTTGAGCGTGACCACGCCGTTGGAGTAGGTGCCATAGCTGACACGGCCGTTGATGTTCTCAACTACCCGACCCGTGTTCTCGATCGTGAACTGGCGTCCGGAACCCTGCACCCAAACCCATGTGCCGCGTGCCCAGTCCGGAGGACGAGTTGTATCGCCGTCCCCGTTACCCGGTCCCGGATATGCTCCGTTTCGCGTGTAGTTGCTAGTCTCGCCGGTTGTCGAGTTGTAGGTTCGAATACCGTTCGACGTGCGCGTCACCGTTGAAAGATCTCCGTTCAAAACGATTCCGCCGCGATCCCAATACCCCTGACCCATATTTCCGGTCAGCTCCTCGACGCGGCCTCCCTTATCGATCGTGAAACTGCGGTTCCGACCCTCGACCCAATACCAGGTACCGACGGCCCAGTCCGGAGGACGCCGGGCTCCGCCGCCACCGCCACCGCCCGGGTATTCAGCTCCTCCGCGTGTGTAGTTGCTTGTCTCGCCAGTCGCCGTATTGTAGGTCCGAATGCCGTTCGATGTGCGTGTCACCGTCGACAGATTTCCGTTGAGAACAATTCCGCCACGGTCCCAAATACCCTGACCAAAACTTCCGGTGTTCTCTCGGACGTTTCCGCCCTTCTCGATCGTGAAACTGCGATCTCGTCCTTCAACCCAATACCATGTGCCGACCGCCCAGTCGGGAGGACGCCGCGCGCCACCACCACCGCCTGGATAACCGCCGCCGTTACCACCTTCCAGTTCTTGAAGCTCGTATGTATCAGCTAGCTTGTTGATGTCGCGACGGAGATCGCGCCACTGTCGCTCGAGGCGGCGTTGGTATGCCTCGTTCCGCATCATGACGTTCACCGACCGCGCCTCTGTCATCATGTCCTGAACTGCGTTTCGGCTCTGCCACCAATTGTTTGTGTTATTGAAGCGGCTGCGAAGCCTGTCGATGGCGTTCTCGAAGCGATCGACGTTTTTTCGTTCGGTGCTCGTGGTGCCGCCGGCGCTCTTGAAATCGCGCGAGAACACGTCGCTTGACGCCTCAAGACTTCGGACGAAATTATCGACGTCCGCTCGCGAATAAACATTTGCATATCGTGACTGTGCCGAAACCCCGGCCGCGGCTGAAACTATGCAAAGCGCCAGAATAAGTATCGATCGTGTGTTCCTCTTGTTCATACCTGCCCCCCTAATTTTCCTCGCTCAAGTGTAACGGCTAATATACAAGCAGTTAGCCGCGATACTCAGATTATAGTAGACGGGCAAAAGGTGGCTCAACATTTTTCCGATGCAGCTTTCAGATTTCGACTACCAGCTACCCGATGACCTGATTGCACAGGAGCCCGCCTCCGAACGATCGGCGTCCCGGATGCTTCGCGTGGAACGTTCGTCGAAGACTCTTCACGACGGCGCTTTTGCAGGTCTCCCTACACGTCTTAATAAAGGCGACGTGCTCGTCCTGAATAACACACGTGTCTTTCCCGCCCGACTTTTCGGAACAAGCGATACGGGAGCCGGGGTCGAGATATTTCTGGTGAAGACGATCGAAGGACCAGTTTGGGAAGCTCTCGCTCGACCGGCTCGACGTCTTAAGGCGGGTAAACAAGTTCGGTTCGCGGATGACCTGACCGGATCGATCATTGAGAATCGCGGCGACGGAACGGTCAACATTCGGTTCGAGTTCGAGGGTTCTTTCGATGAGATCCTGGAGCGAGTCGGGAAGACTCCGCTTCCGCCCTACATCAAAAGACCATCAGCGGGTCTCGACGAGGACCGCCGTCGTTACCAGACCGTCTACGCGAAAACGAGCGGAGCGATCGCTGCACCGACAGCGGGACTTCATTTCACCGATCCCGTGCTTGAAGAGATAAAGGCAAAGGGCGTTGAGGTCGTCGAGATCACATTGCACGTCGGATACGGAACGTTTGAACCGGTTCGCGCGGAAGATCTGGCGCAGCATTCGGTTCTACCCGAGCGGTTCGAGATCGGCGAACGCGCTGCGACGACTCTTAACGCCGCGAAGGTTGATCGTCGACGGATCGTAGCCGTGGGAACGACGACGACGCGCGCACTCGAAACCGCCCTTGCAAAGCACGATAAGTTTATCGCCGAACCTCAACTTGCCGATCTTACGATCACTCCCGGCTACCGATTCAATGCGATCGGAGCGCTGTTGACAAACTTTCACCTGCCGCAAAGCTCGCTGCTAATTTTAGTTTCAACTTTCGGCGGGCACGAACTTATAATGGATGCATACCGACATGCAGTTCGCGAGCGTTATCGCTTCTATAGCTATGGCGACTGCATGTTTATCGAGTAAGCGATGGCCGTCCTACAGACGCTGAGAAACTTTTTTATCCCGCTTGAGGCCGCCGAGCCCGAGGTTGTCGTACCGGCGCCGCAGACCGAGTACGCGATCCATCCGCTTACCGACAAGCACCTAAACGAAGTGCTCCGACTCAATGTCCGTTGTTTTCGCAATGGTGAGAACTACACGAAGCACACGTTCAACTACTTGCTTGGCGAGCCGCGCAATCTTAGTTATCGCATCGTTACGTCGACAGGTGAGATGGCAGGTTTCGTTTTTGTTCTGGTCAATCAAGACGGATCCGCTCACCTGACAACAATCGGCGTCGCACCCGAACACCGACGACGACAACTCGCTTCGAGACTTCTATCGCATACCGAAAACGCGCTGCGGCATCGCGAGGTGCGGACGATCGTTCTTGAAGTTCGGGTCAGCAATACGACGGCGCAAGATCTGTATCGGGAATCCGGTTACTCCGTCGTGCAGCGGTTGGCGAAGTATTACAACAACGGCGAAGACTGTTTTCTGATGCTAAAGTCACTCGTTTGAAATTTACCCTTCCGAAAATTTACCCGATCACCGATACGCGTATCTCAGGTCTGTCACATGTCGAGCAGGTGCGTCGACTGATCGCCGGCGGTGCGCGGTTTATCCAGTTGCGGGAGAAACACGCGGGCGCCGATGAGTTCTACAATGCAGCGGTCGAGTCGATCGCAGTTGCGCGCAAGCACGGTGCGACGATCATCATCAACGACCGAGTCGATCTCGCGCTCGCCACCGATGCGGACGGTGTTCACGTCGGTCAAGATGATCTCCCGCCGAAGGAAGCGAGAGGTCTCATTGGCGCGAACAAGCTCGTCGGGTTTTCCACTCACTCAGTCGCACAAGCGATCGCGGCGATAAAACTTCCGATTGACTACATCGCCATCGGCCCGATCTTCGGCACGACCACCAAAGAGGATCCGGATCCGGTTGTCGGCCTCGACGGTCTGAAGTCAGTGCGAGAAGCGATCGGTGAGTTTCCACTTGTTGCGATTGGCGGAATCACCCGACCGACCGCTCGGTCCGTGCTGAGAGCCGGTGCGGATTCAGTCGCGATCATCAGTGACCTGCTATCTGCTCCCGCGGGCATCGAAGCGGCTATGCGAGAACTAAACGACTTATAGCGCCCAAAACGCTAACAATGTTGGCAATTCTCAAAAAATATATTGCATTCTCGGGGGGCGGTCTGTAGTATAACTCGTGGAGAAACGGCTGCCACCCAGGTTTACCTCCTCCGCTCAAAGTCTTTCCTTTCCGTCTTTCACAAATAACCGGGAGTAATCCAACTAGATGAGCTTGCTTGATGTAGCACCCATTATTGAGCAGATGTTGTCTGTTTCAGATAACGTCAGCGACCTGAATTTCTCGTGCGGGCAGAAGCCCCAGGTCGAGATCAGCGGCACACTCTACCCGGCGACGCCGCTCGGTCTTGGACGCCTCACGGCATATCAGACGGAAATGATCGCGATGGCGCTTCTCAGAGACAAATCGGAGGCAGCTCTCCAACTCGCCAAGACCCGTACGGCCGACCTCAGCTATGCCCTTCCAGGCAAGTGCCGTTTCCGCGTGAACATATTCCAGCAGCGCAACTCTTACTCGATCGTGATGCGTGTTATCCCGACCGAGATACCGAGTTTCGAAGAGCTCGCTCTTCCGCAGACGCTCAAACAGATCGCCGACATTCGCAATGGCGTTGTTCTTCTGACCGGACCGACGGGTTCGGGTAAGAGCTCGACGCTCGCCGCGATCATCGACCGGATCAACGAGACGAAGGCTTATCACATCGTCACGATCGAGGATCCGATCGAGTTTCTTCACAATCACAAGAAGTCGACGATCAACCAACGCGAGATCGGTGCCGATACAAAAGACTTCGCGTCGGCTCTTCGCGCGGCATTGCGACAAGCTCCGAAAGTGATCCTCGTCGGTGAGATGCGTGACCTTGAAACCGCCGAGATCGCACTCGAAGCCGCCGAGACGGGTCACCTTGTCCTCTCGACGCTTCACACCATCGACGCTTCAAAAACGATCGACCGCATCATTGGTCTGTATCCAAAGAACGAGGAGCGGATCATCCGTACGCGACTCGCTCAGACGTTTCGCTACATCGTCTCGCAACGTCTGATTCCTCGCGGCGACGGAAAGGGCCGTATCGCCGCGGTCGAGATCCTCAAATCGAACCCGCGTACGCGCGAGTATATCGAGAAGGGTGAGAGCGAAGGTAAGACACTGCTCGATGCCATCCGTGATGGTGAGATCGACGGCATGCAGGATTTCGACGGCGTTATCCGAAAGATGATCGAAGAGAAAGTGATCACGCTCGAAGACGGCCTGTCGTATGCGACGAATCAGAACAATCTGCTCCTGCAGTTGAAGGGGCTTTCGTCGACCGAAGACTACCTCAGCAAAGGATCGCCGGTCGTCCAACCGATCGCACCGCCTCCGCCGGCACCACCGAGCGGCAACTCAGTCCTTGACCTCATGGAATAGTCCTTCGCTTGTTGAGGTTGTTCGTAGTTCGTCGCTACGAGCAAGCTCACAACGAACAACGCGCAACGCTCCACCAACAACATCATGATTATCCGCTGCGACAACTGCTCAGTTTCCCTCCAACTGGACGAATCGAAGATCCCGAGCGGGAACTTTACGGTCCGATGCCCGCGTTGCCAGAACATGCTTCGTGCAAACAAAGACGCGAAAGGCCAGGGCACTTCTCCGGCCGCGCAGCTTGAAGCGAACAAGCCCGCACCGGCAACCGAAGAGGGCGCACAGCAGTTCGCCGACAAGCAGTCCGAGTTCGAGATAAACAGCGCGCTGCGTTCCCTTCTCTCCGCACTCCAGACCGGCAAATCCGCGCTGACGAGCAGCGACGAAGAAACCGAAAAACCGCGTCGCGTGTTGTTGTGTCTTGGAGATAAGAAAGACGAAGTTGCGCGACTCTTGTCGGAAGAAGGCTACCGCGTGTATCTCGCGCAGACACCGGCGCAGGCAAACGAACGCCTCCGAGAAGGAAAGACAGAGATAGTGGTCTTCTCTCCGGATTTCGCCGCTGAGTTTGGCGGCGCCGCGATACTTCAGCAGAAGGCGAACACGATGTACTCGTCAGAGCGTCGCCGGCTCTACCTCGTCTCGTTGGAAGACGGAGGCACGACGATGAATGCTCACGACGCCTTCCTTAGAAATTTGAATTTGATCGTCAACACCGCGGACATACCGCAACTACCGCTGATACTCAATCGAGCCGTCCTCGATTACAACGATCTGTATCACTACCTCAACCGAGGTTTAGGAGTAGAACCAATTTAGCAGCGGCATAGCTGCTGGAAGTTTTCCGACAATCGAGCGATTGTCGGAAAAAATGTAGGGGCAGGGCTAGTCCCGGTCCGGTCTTCCTTTCCCAGGCAAGACTTCACGGGCAGCCACAGTTGCTGCCCCTACACTCTTTTCTAATCGGGATTCCGCTTGTCGCGGAAACTAGAAATCAAAAAGTAAAAAGTAAAAAGTAAGAAGTAAATGGGTCATCTTACGCCGATTTACCTTTTACTTTTTACTTTTTACTTTTTACTTCCTTTAAGGGCTCGCGAGTTCCGCCACCAACATCTCGATCTGCAGTCGTGACCCGGTTGGGCCACTGCCGCCGACGGATGTCTTGATCGCAACGTCTGTTTCGGCGAGTCGTTTGATCGCGCGCGTTAGACGCTTGAGATCAGCTCGGCGCGCGGCTGCCATAAAAGCATCTTGATCGCTGTATCGTACCTTCGCGATACGCGCGACTTGTGCCCGATCGACACCTTGCGCCATCGCTTCCTTCGCCGCGAGCAGACGCCGAATGTTATACGAGATCAGACCCAGCAGCGCCAGCGGCTCGCTGCCGTCGTCAAGAATTTTCTTCAACACGCGCAGCGCTTCTTTGCTGCGTCCCGCGATGAGGTGATCGGTCAGATCAAAGTTTGGAATTTCGCGCGAGTTCGCGACCAAATCCTCGACGAGCTCCGCGCCGATAACTTTGTGAGGCAGTGCCGCGGTCGAAAGTTTTTGGATCTCGGTCATCAGACGTCGGACATCGGGACCGACGAGCTTGACCAGCAATCGCAACGCGCGATCATCGATCTCCGAACCAGCCTCGACAACCTTGTCAGCCGCCCACGACGCGAGTTCGCGATCTTCCAGTGCCGAGAAGTCGACTGCGGTGGTGTTGTCGAGCAACACCTTGGCGATCCGCTTGCGCTTGTCGAGCTCGTCAGCGATGAAGATCACAACCGACGACTCCGCAGGTCGCTTGAAGTAAGCGGACAGCAACGCCTCGTCATCCTCGCGAAGCGTGTCGCGAATCCCGCTTGCGGAGACACGCACGTCCGTGATCCGAATAACCCGACGCGACGCCATCATCGGCAACTGCTCCGCCGCCGCGAGAGCTGAAGCAAGATTGCCTTCGGTGTTCAGGCTGAACTCGGTGTCATTGAAGTCGCGCAGTTCGTCCGCCGCGAAGGAGCGATCGCAGATAACCTTAAGGGCGAGGTCGCGGATGTAGGTTTCCGATCCGAACAGGAGATAGACCGGCTTGATCTCACGCCGCTGTAGTTGTGCACGCAGATCTTCGCGCGTTAGGACGGCCATTATTTTCCCTCTTTCACACCGAGTCCGTTGACGATCGCTGAGACGACCGATTCCGAAAATGCTTTCGCAATGCGTTGGACCGCGGGATCTTCTTCGTTGAAGAACGAACGCGGGTCCTGGGAGAACTCAAACGAATCGCGGAAGATGAAATTCTGGTTGTCGTAGAGGATCTTATTTTCCTTCAGATCGCGGACAGTGACGGCCGAGACGACCGTAACTTCGTAAACTCTTGCGCGACCGTCGCGATCGAGCAGCACGCCCGTGAAACTGAAATCGCGGATCATCCCCTCAACGACCGCGTCAGCGCCTTCGGTCGATCCCTGAACCTTCAAACCATTTCCCCGACGAATGATCTCGCGTCCGACGCCTTCGGTGAATCTCGACGCGACGCGATACCGCAGCCCGCGCGCCTCAGTCTGGAACGCCGGCACCGCAATGCGACGGACATTCTTCGGCAGTCCGGAATTTGTGACCGGCTTGTAGCATTCGGTGAATCCCGAGACAGACCATACGACGATGAGCAAACCAAGCAGTCGAATCAATTTCATTTCTTTACCCGTTGAACGTCGGTGATCAGGAAGTAGACCCAGCCGTCCGAAATCTGGCCACGGTAGGCTCCTCTAGCGTTGAGTACCTCACCTGCGGCGGCAACAAGAGTCCATGCATGCGCTTCGCCGCAAGCGAAATGCGCGTCCGTCAGCTCCTTGAAGTTTCTCTCCGCGCCGTACTCGCGGACCTTTGAGATGTCCCTTTTTACAGATTCGTCCACGGTGCCATTTGCCCAAGACCATTTCCATGTTCCGCTTGCTTTTGAATAAGATCCGACTATTTGGGCTTTTGCGGCGATCTTGAGAACACTATTCTCCGAAAAGCGGAGTAGGCCCTCGGACTGCGAATAGTTCCACTGATCAATAGTCGCGAGCTCAAACTCTTTGTCTAGCTTCGCGGCCCGAGAGGAAAAGCCTTTCTCGGCTTTAGCGAGAAATTCTAAATATGGTAGCGTTTCTTGCGCGTTTCCATGGACCGCAAAGCTCCCAAGCAGCAGGATACAGATATTTAGGAAACGTCCGATTCTCATCTTTTCCGCAATAACCCGTTAACAATCGCGACCGCTTCGACGGTTTCCGCGACGTCGTGCGCGCGGATGATACGAGCTCCGTTCCACACGGCGATGGTGGCGGTCGCTAGTGACCCGCTGAGGCGTCTGTCCACCGGAACATCACCGAGTAGCTTCCCGATGAACGACTTTCGCGATGTCCCGACGAGAAGCGGATAGGTTGCAAACTCTGCCGAGAGTTTACCAAGTTTCGCGAGCAACTCTAAGTTTTGCTCGAGGGACTTTCCGAAACCTATGCCAATGTCGAGCACGATGCAGTCATCGCTCACGCCCGCTTCTTTCGCGCTTGCGAGAGCGCGTCGAAAATCGACGGATACGTCTTTTAGGATGTCATCGACAGGCGGCTGGGAATGCATCGTCTCGAACTCGCCCCGCGAATGCATCAATAAAAGTCCCGCCTTTCGTTCGGCAGCGACGCTCGCCATCCGCGGGTCGAAACGCAGAGCCGAAATATCGTTGATGATCTCAGCACCGGCGTCGATCGCACGCTCGGCGACTTCCGACTTGCTCGTATCGATCGAGATCGGGATATCGAATCGTCTCACGATCGCTTCGATCACGGGTACAACACGACTGCACTCGTCTTCGATCGAAACCCGCACGCTTCCCGGGCGCGTCGACTCACCACCGATGTCCAAGACGGCGGCACCATCAGCAATACAAGTATTTGCTCGCCGAAGCGCGTCGTCTACATTCGTCATCGCCCCGCCATCAGAAAAGCTATCGGGCGTCACGTTGATGATCGCCATCACAAGCGTTCGATCGATCGGGATCCGGCGACGCGAAGTCGTCCAAGTTTTGGTCGTGCGAGTCAAAGTAAATTGTCTGTCGTCGATTCGAACATCGAATCGCTATTCTTCAGTGGATAGTGACAAGTGACAAGTGAATAGTATCAGGCCTCCACTATCCACTTATAACTTGTCACTATCCACTGAAGAAACAGTCTCCGCATAGGCATAGAAAAAGGGACGAAGGCTCGCGCCTTCATCCCTCATCCTTCATCCTTCATCCTTCGCTACGCCGTCGCCGGATTGTTCGGCGTGATCGGCGGAA
>DATEOJ010000533.1:0-3569 GCA_035274235.1 Pyrinomonadaceae bacterium | reverse complement strand
TCGATCGAAACCAAGTTTTGCCAACTCGGCGGAAAGCGTATCGAGATCGCGTATGTAACCGTCGGTCCGCGCGTGAAGATCGAGAGCTGCCTTATCAATCGCTTTACCGATCTTTGTGAAGTAGTTAAAGGTGTACGACCCGATTGTGAAGTCGTCGGTCGTGCCCAGCTTTTTGTCGGGCCCCATTGATGCGAGCAAGAGGGTGTCTTCCAATCGGCGAGTGGAGAAGTAGGCCTTAAAGTTTTGGCCCCACGGGTCGAGTAACTTTGCGAAGTCGATGCCCGCCTCGGACAAGATGCGTTCGAGCGAGGCTTGATCAACCGGGTGTTCGTAGTCCCGCTTATATCGAGCTTCGATCGCTGCCCCTGCCGGTTTGAGCTGTTCCTCGGTCATCTTCGCGTACAGCGACTTAGCCTCAGCCTCGTGATTTGCGCTGTGATAGATGGACGGCAAATACCAGTTGCCCGCGAGCATGACTTCCGCGGCTAATTGCATCTCAGACGGGATCGGGCGTGAAAGATCGAGTTCGTTTATGTCCTTCAGCGTGATGTTCCCAAACGACCGTTGATATCCAAGGAATCGGAAATAGCGACCATAGAGTCCCTCACCGAAGTCCGCTTCGGTTCGAGCTCGCTCTTCGATCGCCTTGTCGAAGATGCCCAGACCGATCGCACTCTCGATCGGTTTGTGCGAGCCATCGAGAACCGAGAATCGCACCAGAGCGTCTTCGGCCGGACGGTATTCGTCCTTTGAGAATTTTGCGTTGATGATCAGATTCTGTTGTTCGGGAAAGATTATCCCGCGCACCGCACGCATCTCGTCCGACCATCTCTCATCGTCTTTGTCGGAGTAGACGGCGATGACAAGGTCCCCGGTGAAGTTGGATTTGTAGGGGATCGTCAGGCGAGCCTTCCCGTTGTGGAGTTCGACAACGCGAGAATCGACCGGCACCCAGCTCTTCACCAAATCTAGATAAACGTATCCCGACTGTTGGGTGGACAACAGTTCGACTTCGATCATCTCCCCTGGTTTGTAGATGGTCTTATCCGTCCGTATTCGGATCGCGTCGTCATCGTCGTCGAGGTAGAACGATTCCTCGAACGTTCCTATCTGTCCTTTCTTATCCCGTGCGCTGATTTTGATCTCGTATTCCGAACCATCGATATTCTCTCGCGGTATCTCGATCTCGAACTTTCCCGCGCCGATCGGATTCGTCTTGAAACGCGCGACGGTGTCCCGCTTGTCGCTTACTTCTATGTTGCATTGCGCCGGTGTGCCGTCGGCGTAGAACGTAGAGATATAACCTACGAGCGGCAGATCGGGATGCTGCTTGTCAGAACGGATGAAGTAAATGTGTATCGGCTCTTTGGTGAGCCGGATGTCGAGACGGCGTTGCTCGGTCCGGTTCGTGGTTGTGTCGGTGTAGTAAGCAGCGAAATTCAGGTCCTCATAACGTCGCCACTCATGACTTCTTAGTTCGGCTATATCTGCCTTTAGATCGAATTTCGCGACAAACTTACCCGACGCATCCGTTATCCCCTCTACTGCCTCGCCTTCCTCGACATCGTATTTTTGCTCTCTGTAGTTCCACTTTCGCTCACTCTCGCGAACGACACGGACCTTACCGCTCGTCACGGGCTTGCCAAAAATGTAGTCCGCACTGACGGTGATGTTTGTTTCGGTGTCGTTCGGAAGGTAGTACGACTTGTCAGCTTTGGTAGTAACGGAGAAGTTTGGCAGATCGTATCGCGAGACCTTGAACTGAAGCCTGTTCTCATTCAGATCGTCGCCGGAGTCTACTTCAACTTGATATGTGCCGAGCTTGGCGTTATCCGGGATCGACCATGAGATCGCCGCGATTCCAAAAGCCGACGTCTTAACCTTCTGCCGGTAGACGGTCGTGTCGTCCTCGTCGTCGATCGTGAACTCTATCTCATAATCGGGAACGATCGTATTATTTGGATCCAGCAACAACGCTCGGACATTGAACGTCTGGCCAGGTTGGTAGAGCGGTTTGTCGGCGGTGAGAATCGCCGAGCCTTCGAAATCTTCGTCGTCCAGGTCTTCTTCGATCTTCCGGACGACACCGTTCTTCTGACCGGTGATGAGGATCTCCGGTTCACCGTCGAGGCGGATGTCGGGCGGTATCTTGAACTCGATAAGCGCAAAACCATCGCCATCGGTTCGAGCGGAGCCGGGGAGTTTTATTTCGTCCTCATCAGAGACCGTTGCGATCTCGAGTTTTAGTTCGGCCTTGATAGCGACACCTTTTACCGGCCGTTCATTGAACGGATTCAGCGAGCGAACTCGCACGCGCATCGTTTCGCCCGGGATCACTCGCTGAAAGGCGGCGGCACGCAGATCAAAGTCGTCGCGCAAAAGTTCGGATAGCGAGATGATGCCTCGTGTCTCCCCGACCCGATATGCGAGCCGCCACCAACCGATCTCGTCGCTCCACTTGGTCATGATGTCGCCAAGCGGAAGCGCGAATTTGTACTTTCTCTTGCCCGGCTGCAGTGTCGTCGATTGCGCCACCTTGGTTCGGTCGACACCGATCGTATCGAGGAGTGTGAGTTCGACAGGAGCCGTTGTGCGAGTCTTGCTCTCGACGAAAAGAGTGACGTCGGCGGTTTTCTCGTTGATGACGACCCACGCCTCGTTCTCGCGAACCGATTGTGCCCAACCGGAAAACGCGCACACCAATATCCACAGGAAGAGGAGTAGTACCTTGAGTTTCATTTCGGTTACCTGCGACGGCAGAATGAAGATCTGGAAAATTGTGCCTTCCGTGGCGTGTGATGCGGCAGGTTTTTATTTTGGTTGTATTGGCTCCCGTAGAACGGACTGTTAGTCCGTTCTTAAGGCACACAGGCCCAAGCGGAACCGAGGGCGATTCTGAGAACTGGTTACAAACGATATCGCCCTTACTAACGTGCGGGCTTGTGCACCGAGCTTGACCCGGAACGAACCTTTCCACGATACTTTATAAAAAGGTCAGGTTTCAGCCCGGCCAGATTTATTAAGAGGAAACTTATATGCCTTATCCAGAGATCATGATCCACGGTATGCGTGCGGAACTTGCACAGCTCGGGATCGAAGAAACAAAAACAACTGAAGACGTGAAGGCCGCCGTAGAGAACACCGACGGTACTTTGATGGTCGTGGTGAACTCGGTTTGTGGTTGCGCGGCCGGAGGAGTCCGACCGGGTATCGCGATGGCGTTGCAGAATTCTGAAGCAAAGCCCGGACGCTCGATCACCGTGTTTGCCGGTGCTGACATCGACGCGACTGACACGGCCCGCGAATACTTTACGGGCTATTCCCCGTCATCGCCGTCGATCGGATTCCTGAGAGACGGGAAGCTCGTCGCGATGTTCGAACGCCGCGACCTCGAGGGGCGTCATCCGGCGATGATCGCCGAAGCGCTTGTGGAGGCGTTCAATAAGCATTGCGGAGCCGAAGAAGCGGCAACTGCTTAGTACGGAGATTTTTTCTGAACGAAAGACCCGGGGCTATGTCCCGGGTCTTTTCCTTTCGAAAAGATTGCCGCACGAGTCAGAACCGGGAGG
>DATEOJ010000532.1:0-4653 GCA_035274235.1 Pyrinomonadaceae bacterium | reverse complement strand
GGTGCACAACGGCGCCCGTTTGCGGAAATTTGGATTTGGGAACGTGCACTTGCCGCTCACGCGGCAACGAGTCTCGCGGGGCCCTAACCGTGGGCTCCGCGAAACGCTCCACCCACGGCTAAAAGCATCTGTCCGCTACGCGGCCTAAGACCAAGAAGTAGGAACCAGGAACTAGGAGCCAGGAACTAGGAACTAGGAACTAGGAACCAGGAACTAGGAACCAGGAACTAGAAACAAGGACCTAGGAACCAGAAACTAGGAACTCTGTTGACATCCACGTGCGACACGTTCCAGCGTCGTCTTTATCGCCTCCGCCGCCGGCTGGCGTAGGACGATCTCAAAATCCTTAAAGCTGCTGTCAGTTCGTCGCACGCGAAACGTGAGTGCCATAAGATCCGCGGACATATGATCGGCCAGTTTCATGCCGGCGATCTCCAACTTCGCGAGATCGATCACGACGTTGTTCTTGACCAGATCGGTTCGCGTCGTCAGGATCAGGAGTTCTTCAGAAGTCGCCCCAAAACTTTTTGTCTCGGTGTAGCTAAGCGAGCACCCTTCAAGCTTAGTGCTCGTGACCTTCACCGAAGTCGTCGGAGTCCGATGGGTCGCGTATTTCGTGAATGCGTTGACTAACCATTTCTGCTGCTCGGCAATAGGCGCGTTCTCCGCCGGCGAAGAAATCGTTTTCCCCTGCGACCAAACTGCTACAGGTGCAAAAAGAAATAATGCGATCACATAAATCCTGATCATCGGGTTTCCTCTCGCTGCAAGAGAACGACCGCCGTCGCACGAACGGCACGTCTCTCACCAACAGCATCAACACCTTCACCGGTTTTTGCTTTCACACTCACGTTACCGGTTTCAGTTTCGAGCGCGTTACTCAGACCGTCGACAATCCGCTCGATGTAAGGTCGCAGCTTTGGCTTCTCGAGGTCGATCGTCGCATCGACATTCGCGATGTGATAGCCACTTTGTTTCATGAGTCCAACGGCAAATCGCAGGAACACAAAACTCTCGGCGTTCGCCCAACGCTCGTCGGAGTTTGGGAAATGCGAACCGATATCACCCGCAGCGAGAGCACCGAGTATCGCGTCGGTAATGGCGTGCGTGAGAGCGTCGGCGTCGGAATGTCCTTCGGCACCGAGATCGGATTCGATCGTCACGCCACCCAGCACAAGAGGCCGCCCTTCGACGAGCCGATGAACGTCATTACCGTAGCCAAGTTTGAACATGGTGGTTAGAAATCAGTAGTCAGAAACCAGAAGTCAGAAGTCAGAAGTCAGAAGGCGGATACGAATCGGCATACGAATTCTGAATTCTGAATACTGCCTTCGGACCTCTGATTTCTCAAAACCTATTTACTCTTTGCCAGCATCGCGGCAAACGCCAGATCATCCGGATGCGTGATCTTGATATTGTTCGCACTGCCTTCTACGATCGCGATCGGATGACCGAGCTTCTCGACCAAATAACATTCGTCCGTTACCGCGTCGCTAAAGTCGCCGAGGTCGAACGCTCGCCGCAAAACTTCCTTTCTAAAAACCTGCGGCGTCAGCGCTCGACGCAGTTTGTCACGGTCGAGCGTATCGGCGATCTCGCCGCCTCGCACGGTTTTGATCGTGTCCGTCACGATCGCAACCAGGCACGCCGCACCGGTTTCTTTTGCTTTCGCAACCGTCCGGTCGATCTCATCACTCGAAACAAACGGACGTGCCCCGTCATGCACCGCGACTATCTCGGCATCTCCGACCGCGTCCAACCCATGCATCACAGACTCAGCCCGCGTCGCCCCGCCGGAGACCACCGCGAACAGCTTAGCCGCCGAATGATGAAAATCCGAGACACGATCCTCCGGCAACACGACGACGATCGAATCGATCGACT
The DNA here is from genome assembly GCA_035274235.1 of Pyrinomonadaceae bacterium. Taxonomy (GTDB): domain Bacteria; phylum Acidobacteriota; class Blastocatellia; order Pyrinomonadales; family Pyrinomonadaceae; genus OLB17. The sequence continues at coordinate 2,769 of DATEOJ010000532.1, read as the reverse complement.
CCGCAGACTGAAAACGGTCGATCGCATGTGCGACGACCGGTTTCCCTGCGAGCTCAAGAAATTGTTTTGGAGTTGTTGATTTGAAGCGGGAGCCGGTTCCGGCGGCGACAATGATCGCGGTCGTCTTCACCGTCTTACTTCATCTCTTCGATGATCGTTGTCTGTCGGAGCTCACGGGTCGCACGCTTGAAGCCAAGCGAACGCGAATCATGAATGCTCACGTTGCCTTCATGATGGTCGTCCTTGTCTTCCCACAGCCGTCCGAAGATCATCTTGCCGGCGGTGGTCTGCAGAACGCTCGTCACGGCGATGTCGGCCGTCTTGCCGATCAGGCGGCGCGCATTATCGACAACAACCATCGTTCCGTCGTCTAGATACGCAACACCCTGGTTGTATTCCTTGCCTTCCTTCAGCACGAACACGCGCATCGCTTCGCCCGGTAGAACGACAGGCTTGAGGGCGTTCGCCAACTCGTTGATGTTGAGGACCTGCACACCGCGCAGCTGCGAGACCTTGTTCAGGTTGAAATCGTTCGTCACGATCACCGCTTCAAGCTGTTTGCCGAGTTCGATCAACTTAAGATCGACTTCCTTCACCTGCGGAAAATCAGTCTCGACGATCTGGATGTCGAGCTTGCTGTTGTTGCGAAGACGCTGGAGCATGTCGAGACCGCGTCTGCCACGCTGTCGCTTGGACGAATCCGCGGAGTCAGCAACCTGCTGGAGCTCGGCGAGAATAAAGTTCGGGATGATGAGACTGCCGCTCAGGAAACCGGTTTCGGCGACATCGGCGATACGACCGTCGATGATCACCGACGTGTCGAGAATCTTGTAATCGCGTTTAACGTTCTTGTCGCTAAAGATCCCGCCGAGGGCTGAGAGATCGAGATAGTCGCCTTTCGCTGCACCGACCATCAGACCGATGTAGCCCATGAAGCACGCGAGGACGATTGTAAGAAACGTTCGCATCTCACCGGGAACCGTGTTGACGTCCTGCGCGCTGATGAGCATTCCGATAAGGTAGGCACCTACGATACCCATGATCGAGCCGACCGCAGCCCCGATAAGCGTCTTCAGGCTGGCCTTCCGGGCCCGCATCTCAAAAGCGATTATAAAGAGAGCGACCAACGCTCCAAGAACTGAGGAAATTATCCGACGTTCGGTAACGTCGCTGGATAAATGAGACGTTTGAGAAAGGGGGTTAAGCAGGTACCCGACTGCCGCTAGCATGGCGACGAAAGAGAGCCTGATTGTGATTACATCCCATTTCATGAGGTTTTGATTTTAGCACGAAACATTTGCAACAAAGAACGAAAACGGGCGTTGTCCCAGAGAATGCTAAGGTTTTCGCACAAACACAAGACGCAGGAAAGGCTATCCTTTCCTGCGTCATCCCTACTCGAGATTTATTTTTTAGCTAGCGATCCGACTCGTGGGTCGAACCGGGACTCCATTGTCCACCCTTCGGTGATCCTGTATCCGAGAACTTCCCCTCTCTTCCCCCCGAGGTCATTTCATCGTCCTCAAAGTTGCCCTGAGATTTGCCGGCCTGCTGGCCCTGCTTGCCTGAGCCCTGCGTATGACTCTGGCTCTCCTTGCCTGAACCCGGCTGACTACCCTGGCTATCGAACTGACGATTCGGCTGTTTGCCGCTCATCGAGTCCGGCGAATCGCTTTTCATTTTACCTTTGTTAGTACCCATTATTTTGTCCCCTTGAATAAAATTCCTGCCCGAGTGAGCAAGTACCGAAATTCTTTACAAGCACCGTGCCGCTACGGTTAACCTTTTTTCTCGCGGTAGCTTTCAAAGACGTGTACAGATTGCCGACGCTTGGATGTATTATCTTAGAACTAGCAAGTCAGCCCGACCCTGAATCGAATCTATGGCCAAACAGCCCGCGACGATCTTCGTTTGCCAGAACTGCGGAAACCAGGCGCGCAAATGGACCGGACAGTGTTCCGACTGCGGTGAGTGGAACACGATGGTCGAGGAACGTTTTCGCCCGACGCCTCAGGCGGTCGGTGCGGCTGCGGGTGCATCGTTCAGAACGGGTGTCTCGCAAGCCTCTCCCGTCGCATTTTCTGAGATCGCATCTCAGGACGACTTGCGGTCCGCCTCGGGTATCGAAGAACTCGACCGCGTACTTGGGGGCGGTATTGTTGGCGGGTCGTTGGTCTTGATCGGCGGTGCTCCGGGGATCGGAAAGTCGACGATCGTCATCCAGATGGCCGACCACCTCGGTCGAAACGGAGCACGCGTGCTCTACGTGTCGGGCGAAGAGTCCGAGCGGCAGATAAAAATGCGCGGTGAACGTTTAGGACTGCTTGCGGAAAATCTTTTCATTCTTCCCGAGACAAATCTTCAAAGCATTCTCGCCGAAACTCAGAAGCTGCGGCCGGACTTTATGATCGTCGACTCGGTTCAGACGATCTACAGCGAGCGGGTCGAGTCAGCCCCCGGAAGCGTGTCGCAGGTGCGCGATGTCGCGGGCGAGTTGATGATCTTTGCGAAGCAGACTGGCATGCCCGTCTTTTTGACAGGGCACGTGACGAAGGAAGGTTCGATCGCAGGTCCGAAGACGCTCGAGCATATCGTCGACACGGTCCTCTATTTTGAGGGCGACCGTCATCACAATCACCGGATCATCCGCGCGACAAAGAATCGTTTTGGTGCGGCGAACGAGATAGGTGTTTTCGAGATGACGAACACGGGTCTGGTGCCGGTGAGCAATCCGTCCGAGGTTTTCTTGCAGGAGCGTCCGGAAGGCGC
>DATEOJ010000531.1:0-5323 GCA_035274235.1 Pyrinomonadaceae bacterium | reverse complement strand
TAAGTTAGTGGTTCCAGTTCCTAAGCGTTTAGGAGCTGGAACCACGAATTCACACGAAACGACACGAAACGGAAATCGGGGAATAGCGAGGCGACAATGATATACGAAACCTTCGAACCGCCGCCGCCGCTCGCACCGTATGTGAGATTCTTCTGGGTGCTGGAGGCGGATGTCGCGAACGGCGAAGAATTCGTCCATCGTTCGATGGCGGATGGATGCGTTGAGATCGTGTTTCATTACTTCGGCACGTTCGATGAGATCGAGTCGGACGGGACCCGCATCGTTTCGCCACTCTCGAACATCCAGGCGCAGTCGACGATGTTCCGGCGATTCTCGACTAACCAAAGCTTCGGCATTTTCGGAGCATACCTCTACCCTTACGCGATTCCGCGACTATTCAACTTGCCCGCATACGATCTCACAAACATCTCACCCGATCTCGGATCGGTGTTCGGTCGCGAAGGCTCCCTGCTCGAGGAACAAATGATCACGGCGGTCGATAACACGGCGAGGGTCCGCATCATCAGTGACTTTCTTATCGATCGACTTCGAATACGCCAGCCGGACCTTCCGACCATCCACCACGCGATCCAAACGCTCCTGGACGCTGCCGGTGACATAAGGATTCCAACCCTCGCTCGCGAACACGGTCTCTCGTTGCGCCAGTTCCAGCGCAAGTTCAAGGAGTTCGCTGGGCTCTCTCCAAAGACCTACTCGCGTGTTGCGCGATTTCAGGCCGCGACGCGTCACAAATTTATCGGCGCTCATGATCTGACGGAGATCGCGTACACTTGCGGTTACTACGATCAGTCACACTTCATCAACGACTTCCGACAATTCTCAGGCTACACACCAAAGGAATATTTCTGGGCTGACGCGGAAGGCACGCAGTACATGAGCGCCTGATGTCGCTTTTTTCCAATTAACGTAGGTTTGATCGGTGCTACAGTCCTCCTGGATTTGACGAGCGCCTTTCGTGTGGTTCGTGCTTTTCGTGGGGATTTATTTGAACGCGCCACCCTGTCGTGCCGGGCAGAAACAACTAGCCACGAAACACACTAACCACGCGAAAGGCCACGAAGGAAATAGGAAAAACAATGAACACCAAAGAACAAGATGTAATGGCCGTCGCCAGCGAGTGGGCTGAGGCGATGGTATCGAACGATGCAGCGCGGATCGGGAGCTTTATGGCGGACGATTGGGTGATAGTTTCCGAACGCGGCACTTCGACGAAAGACCGATTTCTTTCCTTCGTCGAGTCGGGCGCACTGACTCATTCGACATTCGAGTTTACCGGCGACTCGCGGATAAAGATCTACGGCGATACGGCCGTCTTTACGATGCGGGTCGTCAACACCGCGCATTTCGGCGGGCAACAATTCGATCAGGACGAATTCGCGTCCGATGTGTTCGTGAAGAGCGACGGGAAATGGTTGTGCGTCCTAAGTCACATCACCTCGGTCGACAAGGAATTTCTTAAGGAGTGTGAATCCAAATGACAACTGTAGTAGCGACAGAGAAAACGACGATCCCGGAATACTATTCGCCGGTGATGCCCTACATCGTGCTTCCCGGCGATGCAGACGGGTTTATCAAATTCATCAAGGATGTCTTCGGTGCCGAGGAAAAACTCCGCGTCGATCATGAGGGAGGCGTGATGATGCATGCCGAATATTCAATCAACGGCGGGACGATCATGTTCGGTCAGGCCGGCGACGTATGGAAGCCGTTTCCGTGCGCAATGTATCTGGTCGTCAAGGACGTCGACGGGCTTTATGAAAAAGGTCTCGCAAACGGTGCCACCGGAAACCAGGAGCCAGCCGACCGCGGCTACGGCCGCGCCGCAGGTTTCATCGACAAGTGGGGAAACCAGTGGTGGCTGAACGATCCAGAGACGAGGGACGAGTGAGAGAATAGAGCTTGCGGTTCGTGGTTAGTCTCCCGTCTAACATGAATTTCAAGCTCCTCGCGTCCAAGTTTCTTGAAGAATTCAGTTACCGCTAACGCGGCAAGGTATGTCCTCGCCTACCGTGGCCTAAAGGCCACGGCTAAAGGCATCGGGCCGCTACGCGGCCGCGTTCGAGAAACATGTACACCGCAACAAGGAAAGACCGTCCGAAATCGGACAGCCTTTTCAGCTCATCGCTCACAGCTCACAGCTCACACTTATTTCTTCGTCTTCGCGAAATAACCCTGCCGGTATGTCAGCTTTACTTTGTCCTTCGACAAAGTCGGATTAACCAACTGGATCTCGATCTTTCGATACGAACCGTCGAGGGCGCTGTTTGTCGGCCCGTAAGCGATCAGGTATTGCGAACGCATTTCGTCCTGGATTTGTTGGAACGCCTGACGCAACTGAGTTTCATCGCGCGGGAAGAAAGCACGTCCGCCGGTTCGTTCAGAGATCTTTTTCAACGAACCTTCATCGACGCCGTCGTAAAAATTATCACCGATGCCGATCGAGTAGATCACCGCCTCTGCACGAAGGGCTGACTGAACCGCGTCATCAAGCTTCTTGCGGCTGAACGTGTCATAACCATCGGAAAGTAGAATGATCGCTCGACGAGTTTTTTCCGGTGCCGGTCCAAGAACGTCCGACGATGTGATCCAGATCGAATCCCAGATCGCCGTCGAACCTTGTACCTGGGCATTCTGTCCGGATATCGGCGGTGTCCCGACTACCACACCTCCACCGACATAACCCGAAGGCGGGACAAACTGAACACGCTCGATCGCGTGTCGCAATCTCGAAACGTTGTTCGTCAATCCCTGCTCGAGCGTCGATTCGCCAGTGAACGAAATAACCGAAACCTCATCCTTCAATGGACGCACCACCGACTCGACAAAAGATATCGCCGCTCTTTTTTCTTCGGGAAGTGTCCGTTCCTGCGAAGCACTTGTATCGATCAGGATCGCAAGGCTTAGAGGAAGATCGACCTGACGTGAGAAAGCCTGTACCTCCTGCGGCTGTCCGTTCTCCAGAATCTTAACGTCTTCCTGCTTGAGGTTCGTGAGCAATCTACGGTTCCGATCCTGCGCTGTGAAAAGGACGCTTACCGATTCGGTCTCAACTTTGTAGACTTCAGGCTCTTCTTCCGGAGGCGTCGGAGACGCAACCGGTTTTGCCGCGGTCTTTTCCTGTGCATCGACATATTCACCGCCGAAGACGACGAAGCTAGCTACTGCCGCCATCAACAACACAACGATGAATCCGCCTCTGATATACATCATCAAAACTCCCTTGTTCTACCGTAATGAATCCCGCACCGCGCGATAGCTCGCCTTTGTCCGAAGCTTGTACTTATTAGTCTTCGTCGCATCCGAGAACCGAACTTCGACCTTCCGCTCGCGCCCATCGTAATTCTGATTCGCCGGACGATACGTCAGCATGTACTGCGAACGCAATTCCTGCGAGATGCGTTGGAATGCTCGCTCCAACGCGAGCATGTCGCCGGTGAAGAACGCTTCGCCGCCCGTCTCTTCACAAAGTCGCGTCAGATATTTATCGCCTCTGTCTTTTACCTGACCTGCCTCCACGCCCGGAACCGTTCCGAGAAAGCCAGCCTTCGTCGAGATGCCAAAGATCGTCGTTTCGGTTCGTTGTGCGATGTCGATCGCGTCCTCGATCTTTGCGCGGCTGAAGGTGTCGTCGCCATCAGTGATTATGACGATCACACGTCGACCCGCGACGTTGCGAAGCTTTTCATCCGAGAACTGCCAGACCGCGTCGTAAAGGGACGTCTGGGATCCAGGCTTCTTTACGTTATCGACGGCTTTCTGCAGCAGATCCAGCTTATCCGTGAAATCCTGGCGAAGCGCTACTTCATTATCAAACGTCATGAATGCCGCGCGATCCTTTCGCAGACGCAGCACGGTGTGCATGAAGTTCATCGCCGCTTCCTTTGAAAAACTTAGTTTGCCCGCAGCCGACGGCGAGGTGTCCATCAGCACGCCGACATAGACCGGCGGGTTCGTCGTCTGGTCCGTAAATGACGTGATCTCCTGCTGAACTCCGTCTTCGAAGACCATGAAGTCCCTCTGCGCAAGTCCGGTAATAAGGTCTTTCTTGAGCGTGACCGTAACCGGGAGCCGTACCTCGAACGTCTTTACCTGCCCGCCGGTATCATCGGGTGGAGGCGGAGTCGGAGTCGGGGTCTGAGCGGTCACACCCGCGGTGAACGCGGTGAGAACTAAAGCAAGCGCAATGTATAAGGTCCGGAAAAAGCTCTTCATACCTTCAGGGATTTTCGCGACGAGAGACGCATTTTTTCGATGCCCCTACAGTGGGCATTGTTGCCCATAGGAGCAACGGACGAGTATATCAAAGAGGAGTCAGTAGTCAGAATTCAGAAGTCAGTAGTGCTGGGCAGAGACGCTTATATGTAAGGGTATTTAGCCGCAGATTACGCAGATTACGCAGATTTGGTTAGTGCGATTTCGTGTAGGTTCGCGGTTCCATTTAGTCGACAGCAATCCGGAACCACAATCGGACACGAAATCACACTAATGAATCTGCGTCATCCGCGTAATCTGCGGCTGTTAGCGCTAACCCCCCGCACTCCACTATTCTTTACACAGTGAATACAAATATCTTTCGGGAATACGATATTCGGGGTATCGTCGGCGACCATCTGACAGACGAAGTAGTCGCGACGCTCGGACGAGCGATCGGGACGTTCTTTGTACAGAACGGGGCGAAGCGGATCGCGATCGGTTACGACGCACGAAAGAGCTCACCTGGGTTCTGCGACCTGCTCACACGAGGTTTCAATTCATGCGGGATCGACGTCGTACTCATCGGCATGGTCCCAACGCCGGTTCTCTATCACACGGTCTTCACAAAAGAAGTTGACGGCGGCGTGATGATCACCGGTTCGCACAATCCGCCGGACCATAACGGATTCAAGATCTGTCTTGGCAAGTCGACGCTGTTCGGTTCGCAGATACAGGGGATCAAGGAGATCGCGTTATCGGGAATGTTTGCCGACGGCAACGGCGAGATTGAAACGATTGAAGTGCTCGACGACTACTGTCGAGACATCGTGTCGAAGGTCGAGATGGGTTCGCGTCGCTTGCATGCTGTCGTCGACGCCGGCAATGGGATGGGTGGCGTGACGGGAGTTCCGGTCTATCGTGAGCTCGGTATCGAGCTCACGGAGATGTTCATCGATCCCGATTCCAATTTCCCCAATCATCACCCCGATCCGACAGTAACGGAAAATCTGACTGACATCATCGAACGTGTTCGAAGTGAGAAAGCGGATATCGGTCTCGCGTTCGACGGCGACGGCGATCGGATCGGTGTCGTCGATGAGGACGGTCG
>DATEOJ010000530.1:0-4108 GCA_035274235.1 Pyrinomonadaceae bacterium | reverse complement strand
GTGCCTGGATGCTCTTGTCGCGGATAAATCCAAAAACGTTGCCGCGGAAATCGTTCGTTCCGCTCTTTGTGACGACGTTGACGATACCGCCGGTCGCTCGTCCAAACTCGGCGGTGTAGCCCTGCGTCGAGACCTGATATTCCTGAACGGCTTCCTGCGAAACGGTGCTGCGTGCTGCGTTGATCGAGTTGTCGGTGAAATCCGCGCCGTCGACCTGAACGAGGGTTGATCGTCCACGCTGACCGCCGATGTTTAGTCCGGAGGTCGGAGCCGGTCCGACCGGACGTCCGTTGTCGCGGCCGACCGTCGAGATCGTGAGTGCGAACCCGGTCGCACTTCTTTCGTTGATCGGAAGATTTTCGATTCGCTGTTGGTCAATGGTCGTCGAGACGTTGGTCTTTGTCGTCTCGATCAACTCGACCGAGTCACCAGTCACGTTTACGACGGCGTCCTGCGATCCGATCTCCATCGCGATCCGCAGTTCTGCTGACTGTCCGACTGTGAGTCGGACCGGAGATATCGAAACTTTCTTGAAAGTCGCAGCTTCGGAAGTGATCTCATACTCGCCCGGCGGTAGTCCGATGAATTTGTAAGTGCCATCGTCGGCAGACACCGTCGTGCGCTCGATATTGGTTCCGCTGTGCTTCGCTTTGATCGTCGCGCCGGCGACCACTGCGCCGTTCGGATCGACAACGGTGCCGGTGAGATCAGCCGTGCTTGCCTGCGCCTGACCGAAGACGGTCGTCGCTCCCATGGCCGCAAACAAAGACAGCACAAATAGCTTTCCAAACAATGCCGAAAGCCGTCTTGAAACTGCGTTCATTGAATTTCTCCTTTTTTCCGAAACTTGTGCCACCGCAGATGCTGAAAGCCGAGAAGAGTGAGGTAAAGGCCGGTTCAGCGATGTCTGTCGTTAGTTATCTATTTGCTGCGGATGCACAGATGATTTGCTTTGATGTTTGTAGCGTAAAACCGTTTATAAGGCAAGGAAAATGTAAGACTTTTGTAAATTTACGTCGGTTTTATCGACGTGTAGTTCGGACTAGATATCGCCTGGCACCGGAACTCACACGCAGACCAGCTACGACGCAAGTAGCGAGTCGAGGCATGAACGCAATTTGGCGGAGAGCCCAACAAACTCGAAGCCGTTTTGAGAACCGTTCTTTGTACCCGGAGCAATACTCAGCCGAGATGCCATTCGATGTGCCTATGAGCGAATCGGAAAGTATCGACGCGCCTTGGAGTGCCATCAGCATTCCGCTGCCGGTGAACGGGTCGATAAAGGCTGCCGCGTCGCCTACGGTAAAGAGATTGTCGTAGGGTGCCGGGTCAGTTACACCGAAACTCGAGACCGAGACAGCTAGCCAGTCGCCGGTTGCCTGCCACTGCTTGAGTGTTTGCCTGGCTCGACGATTCTTTTTTATCACCTTGTCGACCAACTCGTTCGCATCGCTTCCCGCCGCGCGTACTACTTCCGACTTAAGAAGGAAACAAAGATTGGTTCGATCGCCCTCGACGTTCGAGAGCCCAGCGTATCCCCCAGGAAACGAATAGATCTCGCAGACTCCTTTCGGAACATCGGCTTCACGTAGGTGCGCTTTGAATCCGACAAAGGCGGGCCTGGTTCGCTCCTTGTTTGTTCGAGTCAGTTTGGTAAGTACCTGTCCTCGACCGGTCGCATCGACGAATACATCGCCGGTCAACTCACGCACCGTTCCGCCATGGTCACGCGCCGATACTCCGCGAACCATGCCGTTCTCTTTCTCGACCGAAGTCACGGAACATCCATCGATGACATTTACCCCGACCGCACGCGCACGCTCGAGGAGTGCGTTGTCCATCACCGAGCGACTTAGACTGAGCGCGAAGCTGTCCTTTTCAAACCAGTCATTGGGCACGGAAACGCTGCGTCCTCCCGATTCAAAAAAACTCGTCTCATGAATCCGGTCGCCGCCGACATCGAGCAACTCGTCGAGCACGCCAAGTTCTTCAAAATGTTTGAGACATTCGGGAGAGATAAATTCGCCGCAGAGTTTTTCACGCGGAAAGCGTTCGCGCTCGATGAGGGTCGTTTCGAAACCGCGAGTGGCGAGTCGGATCGCGAGACTTGAGCCGGCCGGACCGGCACCGGCAATGATTGCAGATCGCGGACCTGGTCCAATTGCGGATCGCGGATCTGGTCCGATTGCGGATCGCGGATTGCGGATTGCGGATTTGCTGTTCATTTCGCGCCGAGGTGGCTATTATATCAGCGAACCAGCATGCTCAAGATGGCAACACGAAATCCGCATTCCGCGATCCGCGATCCGCGATCGGAAGGAATCCGCAATCCGCAATCGGAAGGAATCCGCGATCCGCAATCGGAAGGAATCCGCAATCCGCAATGAAAATCATCCCGCTCTCCATCCCAACTCCTTTCTATGTCGGCGATGTGAATGTCTATCTCATCAAGGCAGATCCGTTGACGCTTATCGACGTTGGGCCCAAGACGAAGGAAGCGAACGATGCGCTACGTGCGAAGCTCGGCGAGCATGGCGTTAAGGTTTCGGATATTCGGCGGATCGTCCTCACACATGCTCACGAGGACCATTGCGGGCTTGCAGCGTCAGTACGTGATGAAGCCAAGGACGCCGAGATCCTTGTCCACGACTGGGAAACCGGTCACCTCTTCGGCCGCCTCGCACGCGACGAACATCGAAACCTGCTGCTTCGGTCCGGCGTTCCGGAGAACGTTCTCGAAGAAATGCGAGGGCTGTATGAAGAGATCAGCCTTCTCACCGACTCGCTCGGTGAAGGAGATTTCAAACCGCTGAGAGACGATGCTGAGCTTGAGTTTGAGAACGGCACGCTCCGCGTTCTGCACACGCCCGGCCATACGCCGGGATCATGCTCGTTCGTTCGTGAAGCCAATCGAACCGTCATCTGCGGCGACTGCGTTCTAAAACGCATCACACCCAATCCCATCCTCTCACCCGACCCGATCGACCCAAGCAAACGCTTCCCGTCACTCGCCGAGTACATGGTCAGTCTTGCGCGCTTGCGAGAGTTGCGTCCGACGTTGGCCTATGGCGGTCACGGCGAACCGGTGTCGGATTTCGAAGAGATCTTCAATCGCTACGTCCGCGCGATCGATGACCGGCAAAAACGCGTGATCTCGCGTGTGACGAGTTCCGGAGTGACCGCGTTCGAAGTGGCGCAGGATCTGTTTCCAAATTCATTCGACGCCGACGTACATCGATTCCTCGCGATCTCCGAAGCCGTCGCGCATCTCGACTACGCGGAGTCGGAAGGAAAGATCGGTGTCGAGTATCGGAACGGAATGGAATTTTACAGACACGCGTAGGACAGGCATTCCTGCCTGTCCTCGATTACGCTTCCGAATTTCAATTCGACTCGGGATGTTGAGGAGGACAAGCAGGAATGCCTGTCCTACGCGTGTTGTTGTCACTGTAGAGAAACGAACTCGCTACATCAAGGGCAAACACGCTAAGAACCCAAGGACCGTTTCCGGCAAGCCTTGCTTTGTTATCCGGCCAAGCTTTTCGGTGACCTTGTTCAACGCTTCGAGCCCGGGTAATGTCTGCGCCCGTTTCGTGACGGTTTTGTCGAGTTGCTCTAGACCATCGTCGCCGCCGAATAGCGTGCGGATCGCGTACTCGGTTCGGCTTTTGTGCAGCGAACCTTGCCCGACGGGTCGATAGAAAGTCTTGATCACGAATCGCGCGATCCTCTGAGCGAGATCGCTCTTCCGCAACTCGAGCTTCGCGACACTCCAATAAAAATGTGTGTGGAACGATTCTTCGCGGATGATACCGTTGAGTATCTGCGAGAGGACGGGATGACCTGCCAACTCGTCCATGCGTCGATACGCTTGAGCGGTCGACATCTCATGTATCGCTCCAAACGACATGTGCGTCGCCGTAAACTTCCGCCCGAGTAGGTTCGTCAGCGACGTCAGCAGATAGGTGTTGAAGTTGTAAATATGCGGAACGTTGCTGCGAACCTGCCGCTGCCATTTGTCGCCGGTCTCGACACCGGCCTCGTTTAGAAACCGATTCAAAACCTCGCCGTGGATCACTTCTTCGACGCCCCAACGTTCCATGAAGCG
>DATEOJ010000529.1:0-13326 GCA_035274235.1 Pyrinomonadaceae bacterium | reverse complement strand
TTCATCACTGCCTGCGATGCGCCGAGTTTCTAAGTCGGTTGCTTTGACGGGGTCGGGTTTTTGATACAATCCGACCCAGTTCGATGACGTTTCTCGAATTCATTCGAAACAACTGGCTTGAGCTGCTCACACTCACGCGCGAGCACATCGTACTCGTCTTGCTCTCGACCGGTTTCGCGGTTCTCGTCGGTGTTCCGCTCGGGATCCTGCTGACCCGAGTCAAAGCGCTCCGCACGCCGATTCTCGGTCTCGCGAACATCATGCAGACCGTTCCGAGTCTCGCCTTGTTCGGATTGCTGATCCCGATCCCCTTCATTGGTGGCATTGGAGCACGAACCGCGATCATCGCCCTCGCACTCTATGCGTTGCTACCGGTCATTAGAAATACATTCACTGGAATCCTTGGAATAGATTCGAAGGTAATCGAAGCATCGACGGCGATGGGTATGACGGATTGGCAGCGGCTGCGCTTCGTCGAATTGCCGCTCGCGATGCCGGTGATGTTGACGGGCGTTCGGGTTGCCGTTGTGATCTCGGTAGGTGTCGCAACCGTCGCCGCCGCGGTCGGAGCCGGCGGACTCGGAACCTACATCTTTCGCGGGATCCGTCAGAACGATAACAATCTACTTCTCGCGGGTGCGCTTGCGTCAGCGATACTCGCGCTTCTCTGCGACTTCGCTCTCGGACAATTTGAGAAAGCATTCGCAGTCGGAGAAAAACGATCTTCGGGGCGCCGGGTAATGGGTATCGCCGCTCTCGCGGTGGTGGTCCTTATCATCGGCTCGGCCTTCATACCTGCGCTGGTTACGACATCGAATTCAAAAAGCGTGATCGTCGCTTCAAAGGACTTTACCGAGTCCGTCATACTCGCGGAGATCCTCGCGCAGAGGCTCGAGCGTGACGGCGTGACGGTCGTGCGACAACTCGAACTCGGCGGCAATCTCGCGCACGACTCGCTTCTCTCCGGAGCGGCCGACGTTTATCCCGAATACACCGGCACCGCATATACCGCGATCCTCAAGCACCAACCGATAACCGATCCGCAGAGAGTCTACGAACAAACGCGAACTGAGTACGCCGATCGATTTGATCTTGCCGTCAGTCCGCCGCTCGGTTTTGCGAACGACTTTGCGATCCTAATCCGGGGCGATGTCGCAGGAAGCGCGGGACTCAAGAAGATCTCAGACGCCGTTCCGGTCTCGGCGGACTGGCAAGCAGGTTTTGGTCAGGACTTCATGTCGCGAGCGGATGGGTATCCCGGATTCTCGAAAGCTTACGGCTTTAAGTTTAGGAAGCAGCCTCGTGAGATGGACCTGTCGCTTACGTATCGGGCTCTGGCCTCGGGCGAGCTCGACATCATCGCCGGCAACTCGACCGACGGTCTTATCTCGGCTCTCAATCTCTTCCAACTCGAGGACGACCGGCATTACTTCCCTCCTTATCAGGCTGTATTTATCGCTCGACGCGATAAGTCGTCCGTACTTGAGAAAGTTTTCCACAGTCTGGAAAACGCCATCAATACCGAGGAAATGCGGCGTCTGAACTATGAGGTCGACGGTAAAAAGCGAGCACCCGCCGAGGTCGCGGGTGAGTGGGTTCGGTCAAAGTAGTTTGCAACTCTTCGTAAATTACTGTAGTCTCACAATTTGAATTTCCATCTCTCTTTCGTCGACGGTAATTTCGCCCTCAATGTGAGACAGCGATCAGAACTCGAGAGGTGGTTCCTTAAACACAGTCAGAAGCGGCTCTGGATTAGTATGAGCCTTCTCGCGTTGGTCATTCGCTGCTACCGTTCACCGAAAGTATTACCCACCGTTAGATAACTTCTTAGATAATCGAAGACCGATTTTGAGCTATGCCTTGGCTGGCTCGAAGAGTGCTTGCACAGCGTAGATTCGTGTGCGCCTCGATGTTATCGCCGGTACCTCGGTACAGAAAATAGATTAAATACAATAAATGAGTTTTAGAGATTTAGGCTTGCAGTCGTCGTTGACGGCCAGATGCGAGTCATTAGGTTTTGTTACGCCTACACCTATTCAAAAGCAGGCGATTCCCCTAGTTTTAGACGGCAAAGATGTGATCGCGACCGCCGCGACAGGAACCGGTAAGACCGCCGCATTCCTGCTGCCGATACTTCAGAAGTTAGAGATCAGCGGGAAGAAGGGTTCTACGGTCCTGGTTTTGTCCCCAACCCGCGAGCTCGCGAATCAGACCGACGCCGCTTGTCGTCAGTTTGCACCGAAGCATATCCGATGTGCCTCCATCATTGGCGGCGCCGGATATAAGCACCAGATCGACGCGATCCGTCGTGGGGCGAACATCATCGTGGCGACCCCCGGCCGTTTGATGGACTTTATGGAGCAAGGCATGTTGAATCTCTCAAAGATCGATACGCTTGTGCTCGACGAAGCCGACCGAATGCTCGATATGGGCTTTCTCCCTGCGATCAAGCGGATCAGCAAGGCGATTCCGTCCGAGCGGCAGACCTTGTTCTTCTCGGCGACGCTTTCGAACGAGATCGAGAGAATAGCCCTCGCACTGACGGGCGACCCGCATTACGTTGAGGTAAGCACACGGGGCCGGGCCGCGGCGACGATCGAGCAGGCCGCATATCCGGTAGGCCACGAGTACAAAATGCCGCTTTTGCTTGAACTCCTTGAAAAGGAAGACTTTGATAGGGTCCTTATCTTTACCCGGACCAAGCGAGGAGCAGATCGGCTCGCGCACATCCTTGAGAAGCGGGATCACAAGTCGAACCGCATTCATGGCGACCGGTCGCAATCCCAGCGCGAAGCGGCTCTTCGGGGCTTTAAGAGCGGTAAAACAAGGGTTTTGGTCGCGACGGACGTAGCCGCTCGAGGCATCGATATTGACTCGGTATCACATGTGATAAACTACGATGTTCCTGCGGTGCCTGAGGACTACGTTCACCGCATCGGTAGAACCGGTCGGGCAGGCAACAAGGGACGAGCGATAACTCTGCTTACGACCGCCGAGGAGCATTCAATGCGGGCGATCGAGAAGCTCACCGGTCAGGAGGTTGAGCGGACTGTGTTACCGGGTTTCGGAGGCCAGCTTTTTACAGCACCGGCACCGGCGGCACGAAAGAAAACGTCGACGAGGAGTTTTCGTTCATACGGCGGTCGACGCCGGAAATAACTTAAGGATACGGAAATATGAAAGCAGAAAAGTATTCAGCAGGCGATAAGATTACGATGATGTGCTCGGCCTGTGATGTTGAGCAAAGTCATCTCGTTCAGACAGTTACTAAACTTGGAAAGATCACATCTGCCAAATGTGAGTCGTGCGCGACCGTTAGCACGTTCAGCCGCGGCGTTAAGACGTCGGTCGCAGTCGGGAAGTCGAATAAGGCGATCTCGCCATACGACCGGACCCGTAAGTATAAGAAAGGCCAGGCCATGATGCACTCAGTCTTCGGACAAGGTGAGGTAACGGCGGTTTTAGATCTACAGAAGATCGACGTGCTTTTCGGCGACCGTACCCGTCGTCTGATTCACGCCCAAGTCTAGCTTTTACAGCACACTAATAAAAAAGGCGGCCCCGTCATGGAGCCGCCTTTTGTTTTTCGATCAACCGATCTAACTATTTCCTACCTTTGAGGAGAAATCCCAGTACGAGGCCAACGGCGGCCGATATGAGGATTGCCTGGCCCGGCTTCTGCCGGGCGAATGCCTTCGCATCCTCGACCAGTTCCTTCGGATCTTTGTTCTGTAGTTCCTTAAACTTATCGCCTGCCTGCGAGAATTTCTCGCCGGCGAAATCCCTTGCCTTAGAAGCTGCGTCCTGCAGCTTATGACCATACTCCTGTGCTTGCATCTTCAAATCTCCCAAAAACTCGTCATCCATAAAACCCTGACCGCCCGTCTCCTCCGGCACGATCGGCACCAAACTCTGCTCGAGTTCTTTCTCTGCTTTTTTAACTTCGGCTTCGAATTCCGACATCGTTTTGCGTCCTCCCTATTGATCTCCGGCATAGCCGTGCAGGTATTGTAACGAATCTCGAAACGAAAAGTTCGTCATCCTTGACAAGACTTTACCCAAGTGAGAGTCTAACAATCCCGAAGTTAGTAAGCACTTACTTCGGGCGAGGACACTTTATTGATCAACGAAATATTCAATTGCGACTATACCGGCCGGATGCCTGCGGACGCTCGACGAGAACAGATCCTCCAGACAGCGGTCGATCTATTTTCACAGAAAGGATTTAAGGGAACCACCACTAAAGAGATCGCGAAGGCGGCCGGCGTTTCGGAGGCGATCATATTTCGCCACTTCGCCAGCAAGGACGAACTCTACGCCGCTATCCTGCACAGCAAGTCGTGTCAGGACGGACTTCCAAAGTTTCCATGGGAAGGAAATCAGGAACTTCAGGACGCGATCCAGAACCGGGACGACTTTGCCGTCTTCTACCAGTTCGGGCTCCAGGCACTGACAAAACATCAGAAGGATATCGCCTTCATGCGGCTTCTGTTCTATTCGGCCCTCGAAGAGCACGAGCTTGCCGCCCGCTTCTTCGGAGAATTCGTCTCACAGGTTTACGGGTTTATTGGCGAGTACATTCTCGATCGCCAGAAAGAAGGTGTGATGCGTGAGATCGATCCTCGAATTGCCGTGAGGGCGTTTCTCGGGATGCTGATCCACCATTCACTAAACAACATTCTTTGGGACAAGCAGCGTCGTCTGCTCGATATTACCAACGAAGAGGCTGCGAAAAACTTTGCGGAGATATTGCTCCGCGGCGTCTTGAAATAGTTTGTGCCGCTCGGACGGCGAAATGACAAAAATGAGAAGTACAAGGTTTTATTCAACCGCGTTACTAGGGATCTTGATAACAGCGCTCGTCTCGACGGGCTGCGGTTCAAGCGCAAATTCGGCTACACACGCCAATTCGAACTCCGAACCCGAGGTAGTCGACGTTACGACTACCGCGGCGAGTGTCGTTCCCATCCCGACCTACATCGAGGCCACGGGTAACCTGACGAGCGATGCCCAGACAGACGTTGCACCGGCAGTCGCCGGAAAGATCGTCGAGGTAAATTTCGACATCGGCAGCTATGTCACCCAGGGCAGCGTGCTGCTTCGTCTCGACCCTCGGGACGCACAGATCCGTCTTGAACAGGCGCGTGCGGGCGTCGAACAGCAGCGGCAGGCGGTACAGCAGGCTGAGGCAAATTCCGAACAGTCGCTCGCGACCCTCCGGCAAACCCAGGCAAGGCTTGGTGTGAAGGATGGAGAGACTTTTCAGATCAAGGACTTCTCGCAGGTGAAGACTGTGACTGCGCAGCTTCAGCTCGCCGAGACGGAGCTGAAGCGCACCGAACGACTTCTTGAAAGCGGTGACATTTCGCGAGGCATCTATGACCAACGTCGAGCGCAACGCGATGCGCTTCTTGGTCAACTCGATGAAGCACGATCCAATGCGGCGGTCGCGATCAAGGCGATCGATACGGCGCGGGCGGCGTACGAGGCAACGAAAAGTGCCGTTGGTGTCGCTCGAGCGTCTCTCGCGAATTCCGAAACACAGGTGGATGCGGCGCAAAAGGCAGTGAGCGATACGAGCGTGCTCGCACCGATCAGCGGTTACGTTGCGGAGCGGACGGCGGACCTTGGTGAGTACATCTCGCCGAGCGCACCGAACACGAAGATCGCAACGCTCGTGCGAACGTCCGTGCTTCGCGTACGGATCGATGTGCCCGAGCAGGACATCGGCAAGGTCGCGACCGGACAGGGAGTGTCCGTGTCGACAAGTGCGTGGCCCGATCGCAATTTTGCCGGAACGGTCGTTCGTATCTCGCCGAGTCTTAACGCAACTGCGCGAACGTTGGTCGTCGAGGCCGAGATCCAGAATGTCGACGGACTTCTGAAGCCAGGTCAGTTCGCAACAGTGCGGATAACACAGTCGAAGCCTGAGCCGGCCGTGATGATCCCGGTCAAATCGGTGAAAACCGTTGGTGACACCAACTCGGTGTTCGTAGTAAAGGACGGCATCGCACGCGAGACGTTTGTTCAGCTCGGACTACTTGAGGGCGAGATGATCCAGGTGAAGTCGGGAGTTATCGAAGGCGACCAGGTTGTGACCGGCGATCTCAGTAAATTGGCGGACGGAGTTTTTGTAAGGCAGTAGGAATCCTAGGGCCGAGGACCTATACGTCTTTAGGTCCTATCTGGTTGTACCGACAAGGGACTTAGAGTTTTATGCAATGGTTAGCAGAAATTTGTGTTAAGCGTCCGGTGTTCGCCACGATGCTGATCATGTCGCTCGTGGTGGTGGGATTCTTTTCCTTCACCAGCCTGGGCGTCGATCTTTTTCCGAAGATCGACTTTCCGACGATCACGATCAACGTCATCAATCCGGGTGCGTCGCCCGAAGAGATCGAAACGGAGATCACCGACAAGATCGAGGAAGCCGTAAATACGATCAGCGGTATCGACGAGCTGCGCTCGACATCGGTCGAGGGGCTTTCGCAGGTGTTCGTTCAGTTTGTTCTAGAGAAGGACGTGAACGTTGCTGCGCAGGAAGTTGAGAATCGCGTTCAGACGGTAATTCCCAATCTTCCGGATACGGCCGAGCAACCGACCGTCCTCAAGATGGATAGCGACGCTGCGCCGGTTCTTCGAATCGTTGTCTCTGCACCGGTGCCTCTACGTGAGGTAACTGAAGTCGCGAAGAACAAGATCAAGGAACGCATTGAATCGGTCAACGGGGTCGGTCAGATCACGATGATCGGTGCACAGGAACGGCAGATCAATGTCTGGGTCGACCCGGACAAGCTGCGTTCGTACAACGTGACGCCGGCCGAAGTCTCGACCGCGTTAAAACTGCAGAACTCTGAGTTCCCGAGCGGTCGTCTCGATGAAGGGCAAAAGGAAACGAGCGTCCGGACGATGGGCAAGATTCAGAAGCCCGAACAGTTTGACGACATTGTCATCGCGACTCGCGGCAATTACCCGGTCAAGGTAAAAGACCTTGGCTACACCGAGGACGGTGCTCAGGAAATTCGATCCGAAGCTCGCTTGAACGGCAAGCCTGCCGTGACACTCGTCGTCGCAAAACAATCCGGGCAGAACACGGTTGCAGTAGCACACGGAGTAAAGGAGCGAATGAAGGAGATCGAGTCGACGCTTCCGAAAGGATTCGAAATGCGCGTCGTCGGTGATAACTCGATCTTTATCGAAAACTCTCTTCACGCGATCGAAGAGCACTTGGTGGTCGGATCAATCCTCGCGGCGATCGTCGTGTTTCTATTCTTGTGGAGTTTTCGTTCGACATTTATCGCCGCACTCGCGATCCCGACATCGATCATCTCGACGTTCGCACTCATGTACGCGATGGGCTACACGCTCAACTCGATCACCATGCTCGCTCTGACCCTGATGGTCGGAATCGTTATCGACGACGCGATCGTGGTTCTCGAGAACATTTACAGGTTTATCGAAGAGAAGGGGATGGAGCCGTTTCAGGCCGCCATCGAAGGAACACGTGAGATCGGTCTCGCCGTTCTCGCTACGACTCTTTCTTTGATGGCCGTGTTCATTCCGATCGGATTCATGCAGGGAATCGTCGGAAAGTTCATGTCGTCGTTCGGACTGACGGCATCGTTCGCGGTTGCCGTTTCGTTGATCGTGTCCTTTACGTTGACGCCGATGCTTGCCGCACGACTCATCAAACGTAAGAAGTCGAAGTTGGTTGGTGAAGCAGAAGCCGCCGAGTTGACTGGCGACGGCGTGATCGAGTCGACGAACTCGCACGAGGGGCACGATTCGAAAGACGCCGGCTGGTTCCGCCACGTCGACGGCATCTACACTTCGCTGCTTCAGTTTTCAATGTCGCACCGATGGGTGATCGTCAGTCTCTGTGTGTTGGTGTTCCTGTCGATAGTTCCGCTGTTCATGTTTGTCGGAAAGAATTTTCTTCCGGTCGACGATCAATCGCACTACGAGGTCACAATTCGAGCGAAGGAAGGATCGAGCCTCGGGGCGACGGCACAGGTCTTTGAGCGTGCGGCATCGGAGATCCGTAAGATGCCGGGGGTTACCGACACTCTCGTGACTGTCGGCGGAGGAACCCAGCAGGTCGTGAACGCCGGAACGATCTACGTGAAGCTGACGCCGATCGAAGATCGAAATCGTTCGCAAGAACAACTGATGGCGGAAACGCGTGACCTGCTCGGCGACAAGACGAAGTTTCCGGAAGAGCTCGGGCTTCGTACGTCAGTGCAGATAGTTCAGGCGTTCTCGGGCGGCGGCTTCAGAAACGCGAACGTCCAGTTCATGATCGGCGGACCCGATCTGAAGAAGCTTGAGGAAGTCTCGTCGAAGATCCTCGAAAAGATGAAGACAATTCCGGACGCCGTCGACGTTGACACGACGTTGATCAGCGGTAAACCGGAAGTCCGTCTAACCGTCGATCGTGATCTCGCTGCCGATCTCGGTGTGCGAGTCGGTGATGTCTCGCAAGCGCTAAACACGCTGGTTGCCGGACAAGAAGCGACGACGTTCAACGAAGGTACCGAACAATACGAGGTTCGTGTGCGAGCGATCAACACTTACCGGAACGATATCGAAGGCTTGAAGCGGTTGATAGTTCCCTCAACAAAGCTAGGCTGGGTAACGCTCGATCGGCTTGTGAAGACATCGAGCGGAACAGGCCCGAGTTCGATCGACCGTACGAACCGTCAACGGCAGGTGACGCTTCTCGCGAACACGAAACCCGGCGGCTCGGCCGCGAACATTACTGCGGAGATCGATAAGTTCGTCAAGACCCTTTCTCTGCCGACCGGATATCGTACCGGCTATCTCGGCCAGTCGAAGGAGATGGGTAAAGCCGGCTTCTACTTCCTGCTCGCGTTCGCACTGTCGTTCATCTTCATGTACATCGTGCTCGCGGCGCAGTTCGAGTCGTTTATCCATCCGATAACGATCCTGCTGACGCTGCCGCTCTCGATTCCGTTCGGCATCTTGAGTCTGCTCGTAGCGGGGCAGACGGTGAACATCTTCTCCGGTCTCGGACTGTTGTTGCTGTTCGGCGTTGTGAAGAAGAACGCGATCTTGCAGATCGATCACACAAACAATTTGCGTTCGCAGGGAATGGGACGTCGTGAGGCGATCATCCAGGCGAACCGCGATCGTCTACGTCCGATCTTGATGACGACGATCGCGCTTGTTGCCGGCATGATCCCGTTGGTTATTTCAACTGGTGCGGGTTCGGGAACGAACCGTTCGATCGGTGTGCTGGTGGTCGGTGGTCAGACCCTGTGTTTGCTCCTGACGCTACTTGCGGTGCCGGTGTTCTATTCGCTATTCGATGACGCGGCGGAGTGGCACATCTTCCGCCAGATCGGTCGTGCGTCGGAGTGGTTGTTTGGTGGACTGCGACGTCGATTCCAAACGGCGACGAGTATGTTTTTTGGTAAGTCGTAGTGGAGAGAGGCGAAAGGCGGTACCGCCTGCGTTAGCGGGTGGTCGAGAGTTGATTATGAAAGATGTGGTCGTGAATCTAGCGCCGCACCACCCGCTCACGCGGGCGGTACTGCCTGTCACGGTCTGCGGGCCTTTGCTAATGGGGAGATGTCGATGACAACTAAAACAGACGTGATCATCATCGGTGCAGGTCCGACGGGTCTGGCGCTCGCTTGCCAGCTAATTCGGTACGGCGTCGACTTTGTCATCATCGACACAAAGGAGACGACGACACCGCATTCGAAAGCGATCGGTGTTCAGGCTCGCACACTCGAGATCTACGAACAGATCGGACTGGCGAACACGCTCGTCGACATGGGTTGGAAAGCCGAACGCGCGCGGCTGATCGTCGGAGGGGAAGTTCGCGGCGAGGTGAACCTTTCCGAAATAGGCAGAGGAATGAGCGCGTATCCATACGTGCTGATGGTCGAGCAGGGAAAGCACGAGAAGATGCTGCACGACCATATCAATGCGACGGGTCACTCCGTTCGATGGAGTACCGAACTAGAGGGATTCAAACAGGACGACAACGGAGTTGTCGCAAACGTGAAGAATCCCGATGGCTCAAGTGAAACTATCGAAGCGAAATATCTTGTCGGTGCGGATGGCTCCAAAAGTTCCGTGCGTCACTCTCTCGGACTCGAGTTCGGTGGTAGTACGTTCGAGCGAATGTTTTACGTCGCCGACGTCGATATCGATTGGGAGCTTGGTCACAACGCGCTGACGGTCGTGTTGATGAAGCACAACCTTCTCGCGTTCTTTCCGATGAGCGGCGAAAAGCAGTGGCGCATCGTCGGTACGTTTCCTGAAGAATTCTCAAAAGACGAGGGAGACATTCTTTACGAGGAGATCGAGGAGCAGATCAAACGCGATACGGAATTGAAACTCGACATCAGCAACGTGAACTGGTTCTCGACCTACAAGGTTCACACGCGGCATGCCGAGAGATTTCGCGAAGGACGATGTTTCCTTGCCGGCGACGCGGCGCATATTCACACGCCCGCCGGAGCACAGGGGATGAACACCGGTATCCAGGACGGCTACAACCTGGCATGGAAACTTGCTCTGGTACTTCGCGGTGATGCGGACGAAAAGATCCTCGATAGTTACAACGAGGAGCGTCTTCCGAACGCGAAAGCGTTGCTGAACACAACTGACCGGTTCTTCAGCCTGGTGGCGAGTCCGGAACCGGTGCTCTCGTATATCAGAACGCACATCTTCCCGTATATAGCCGGATTCGCGGTCACCCTCGACTCGGTAAAGAACTTCGTCTTTCCGCGCATCTCGCAGATCGCGATCAATTATCGAGACAGCTCTTTGAGCGATCACAACAGCGACGGCGGATTCGAGGTAAAGGCCGGAGACCGCATGCCGTATCTACTTGTCGACGGCAAGAGCGTGTATGACGGTCTTCACGACCCCAAGTTTCATTTGGTCTCGTTCTCCGACGGACTTACTGACGAAAGTTTCCCGCCATCGGCAGATGGAAAGTTTAATTCGTCAGTGACGCGGCATCACTTGCCGCTCTTTCCGCACATTGCGGAAGCGTTCGGTACGAAAGAGTCGTTCAGCGTACTCCTTCGGCCGGACAACTATATTGCGATGATCTCGGATGGCGTTTCGCAAGAGCCTGCCGAGAAGTATTTAAAAGGTGTTTATGAATAGGTTTTTGTTTTCAGCGATCGTATTGCTCTCCGCTATAAGTTTTGCGGCCGGTCAGACGCCTACGCCGACACCGGCTCCGGCTCCTGCCGATGACAAGCAGAACGTCGCACCGGAGGATCTGCCTAACGTTCCAAGTATTGCTCCGGATTATCAGTCGCGGATCCGCGACCTTCCGGATCTCGGCCGCGTCGGTGTCGACATGGCAACGCAGCGTTCGCTTACTGTTCGCGATGCAGTAACGCTCGCTCTCGAGAACAATAAAGATATCGAGATCACACGACAGAACGTAAAGATCGCCGAGTTTGATCTCACGGCTGCACGCGGATTCTTCCAACCTCGTTTGAGCGGCATTGCGCAGTACGCGGACACGACCGTCCCAAATGTTAGCCCCTTCACGGCGAATCAAAAGAACCGAACCAGCAATCTCGTCGGCAATGCGACCATCACAGGCTACATCCCGAAGTTCGGCACGCAGCTCATCGGTGATATTCGCAACGAGCAGGTCGGTACCAACAATCCGATCTCGATCCTGAGTCCGCAGTACAATGCGAGCCTCGGCTTCAAAATTGTGCAGCCGCTTTTTCGCGGACGCAGCATCGATCAGGGAAGACGTCAGATCGAGGTCGCTAAGAAGAACTTGTCACTCACCGACGCCCAGTTCCGTCAGCGAACGATCGAGATCGTCACGAACGTCCAGCGTGCTTACTGGGACCTGACATTTGCGCTTCGCAATCTTCAGGTGCAGCGAGACGCGGTCCGCGATGCGAAGAATCAGATGGAGCACAACCGTAGGCTCGTGCTTGAAGGACAACTTGCTCCGATCGATGTTGTCGCCGCGGAGACTCAAGTCGCAAATTTTGAGCAGGCGGTTTACGAAGCGCTGAACACGGTGTCGCAGACAGAAAACACGCTCAAGAATCTGATCTCGCCAAACAAGAACGACGCTGTCTGGAGTGAGTCCATAACGCCTGTCGATCCGGTCGAGTTGCGTGTACCGGTAACCTCACTCAACGATGCGATCACGACGGCGCTCGCGAATCGTCCCGAGCTCGACTCGAATCAAGTGCAGAAGGACATCAACGCGATCGATCAGAAGTTCTTCAAGAACCAAACGCAGCCGCAGATCGACCTCGTGGCGGGATATACGAGCTTGGGTATCGGTGGTGAGCAGAGTCGCCGATTCCAGCCTGTGTTCACCACCCCGTGTCAGGAAG
Source organism: Pyrinomonadaceae bacterium (assembly GCA_035274235.1). Taxonomy (GTDB): domain Bacteria; phylum Acidobacteriota; class Blastocatellia; order Pyrinomonadales; family Pyrinomonadaceae; genus OLB17. The sequence continues at coordinate 967 of DATEOJ010000529.1, read as the reverse complement.
ATCCAACGCTGCCTGAATGCCAGGCGCAGCAGGCGGCCCTCGCCGCGCTGATGGGCAATCCCTATCAAAAGATCTTCGAGAACAAGTATCCGACGTACAGTGTCGGACTGCAGTTCAACTTGCCGTTGTTCGGTGACAAGACCGCGAAGGCAAACCTCGGAGCATCGCGCGTCGTCGGCGATCGTCTGCAGACGCAGCGTGAACAGCTCGAGCAGAATATACAGGTCGAGGTTCGTAATTCGCTGCAGGCGGTAAGGACCGCCGAGGCCCGTCTTCGCGCGGCGGCGATCTCGCGCGAGAACACAACCAAGCAATACGAGTCGGAACAGAGAAAGCTCGACGCAGGTCAATCTGATATCTACACGGTCCTCGAGCGTCAGACGGCGCTGACCGTCGCGCGGAGCTTGGAGTTGCGTACGCAGACCGAACTGAATAAGGCGATCACCGATCTCCATCGCGCAACCGGAAATGCGCTAAAGGAAAACGACGTGACGATGCTGACGAGAAAGTGAAGGCCGTCTATATCAAAGAGTTTGGCGGTCCGGAAAATCTCGAGTTACGAGAGGTTCCGGATCCGCCGAGTCCAACCGGCGGTGACGTCGTCATTCGTGTTCACGCTGCCGGTCTGAATCGTGCCGACCTTCTCCAACGACGCGGGCTCTATCCACCACCGCCGGGCTATTCACCAAACATTCCAGGGCTCGAGTTTGCGGGCGAGATAACCGACGTCGGAGCCGACGTAACGGATCTTCGTTCAGGCGATCGCGTGTTCGGGATCGCTGCGGGTGAAGCTCAAGCGGAGTACTTGAAGATCGATCGTCGTCTAGTCGCCCGCGTTCCCGATAACCTCTCGCTCGTCGAAGCGGCTGCGACACCCGAAGCGTTCATCACCGCGCACGACGCAGTTTTTGCGCAGGCAGAATTGAAAGACGCTGAGACGCTCCTTGTCCATGCAGTTGGCTCGGGC
>DATEOJ010000528.1:0-7041 GCA_035274235.1 Pyrinomonadaceae bacterium | reverse complement strand
GTGCCGATGGTCTCGGCTGCGGTTACTGTGTTGGAAAAAAGTTTCTTACGGTCCCGAAAGAGTCGCCAACCGCGGAGCCAGTAAGATCTTGTCGCGGGTCGTTGCAGCCAGATGGCGTACCGAAAGACGATAGCACCGAGTGCGACAACGCTGGCGATCGTGTATCCGAAAAGAGCGGAGTCGAAATGTTCGAGGCGGCGCGAGCCGATGATCACAAGTGCAGTGAGGATTCCGGAGGCCAGGATCCCAAGATACGTAGGACGCCGGTAGTCGACGTTTTCCGCGAAAGCGCTTGCAGCCATACCTTTTGGACACCTAAAACGAGGCTTGTTCAGGCCCAACTTATATCAGACCGAAATTAAAATCAAAGATTTTCTCTTGAACATCTACTGCGATGTTATCGGCTGAGCATTAGCGGTGACGTGATGATTGTCACATTTGGCGTGTTGGACGAAAAAAGATCTGCACGAGTCAGAACCGGGAGCGGTAGCGACCTGTGTGCCGCACGCCTTGAAGAAATCCTCCCGAGGCGCAGAACCGCCCGGAACTCAACATGAATCCCGGGCGGTCATTTGGCAAACTGAATTGTTATCTCGACGACGTTGAATCCCGAGCGAGTTCGTCCTTGTCCTTCACGACGTACGTCGTCTTTGATCGAACGATCGCCTTTGGCGGACGTGCGACCTCGATCTTGATCCGCTTGCGGTCACCGACCTTTCCTTCCTCCGACGCGTAATAACCGATCGAGTATTGACGACGCAGCTCTTCTGCGACATTCGCGAACGCCGTTTCCAGATTCGTCGTCGTATCTGCTTCGAAGATCCGGCCACCGCTGTTCGTTGCGAGTGTCTCGAGATACGTCTTGCCGCGTTGATATTCAGCGTCGCTCTGTCCCCGTCCGAGTTGAACGACCACACCTGGCGGAAGATTAACTCCGTATATACTCGCGACCTGCGCCGGATCGTCTTGCCGTTTCTGCGTGTTGTAACGGATCGGATAAAAGAGGGCGTCAACTTCCTCGACCGATGCGAGACTCGTGATGTAATCCGCTCGACGCGAGGTCGTATCGACTCCATCGGTGAATAACACGACTGCCTTACGTCCCGGAATATTTACGAAGTCCATGTTCGCGACGTAGTCGACCGCGTCATACAAACTCGTTCCGCTGCCGAACTGCGATTTGTATATCGCGGCGAAGATAGTTTGCTTTTCAGTGGTCGGCTCCTCCGTCAAAATCTTCAGACGCGAGTCGAACGCGGCGACCATCACCTTATCGTTCGGACGAAGTTGGTTTACGAACGTGACGGCCGCGTAGTGAATGTCGTCGATGTGATAACGCGTAGACGGACTCGTATCGATCAGGAGGATCACCGTGAACGGCTGCTCCGATGATTGAAAGTAAGTTACCTCCTGCGCCTTGCCGTCTTCGAAGATCTTGAAATCTCTTTTCCGAAGGTTCCCGATGAACCGACCGCTTCGATCGAGAACCGAGACGGGAGTCGTTACGAGATTCGTTTCGACTCGCACGACCTCATCCTCCGTTGGCTTTGACGCCGGCGGTGGAGGCGGCTTCGCCATCGGATCTTCGATCGTCGGTTTAATGCGAGTGGTCTTAGTGGCGTCGTTCTTAATGCCAGGTGCAGTGCGCGGCCGCGTCCGGGTTTGAGAAAATGCCGATGCGGAGATCAGGCAAACGAGAAGCAGTGACAGGGCGAACCTGGTCATGGAACGATCCTCCTTGGTGGTGCTGGGCGGTCCGAAGGCTTCACGCCGGGCGGCATGAGAGACGGGAGCTTTGCAGTGTTCGGTTTGTTCAACACCGCCAACCTTAACTTACTTTTGAGAGAACAATCCTTCTTAAGTCGTCACAAACAGATAACACCGCTAGGGACGGAGATGTGACGGTTTAGTGATAAGACGCTCTTACCTCGTGATTAGTTACCTGTTTGGGCAGCATTTATAATCGTCCAGATGTCTGATGTTGTAAATGTTGTTGGCGGCGGACTCGCCGGAGTTGAGGCCGCATGGCAGGCGGCGGAGTTGGGCGCGAAGGTGCGTTTATACGAGATGCGGCCCGTCTTGCAGACGCCGGCACATCGGACGGATAAGCTTGCGGAGATCGTCTGTTCGAATTCGCTCAAGACGGATGAGCCTGGGTCCGCTCCTTACCTTTTGAAGGAAGAGCTACGTCGCGGACGTTCGCTTGTTCTGGAAGTGGCCGCGGCGACGCGTGTTCCGGCTGGTGCAGCGTTGTCGGTGGATAGGATCAAGTTTGCGGAGATGATCACGAGCCGGATCGAGGATCATTCCAACATTGAAATTGTTCGCGAAGAATTTCGGGAGATTCCCGCAGGCAAGCGAGACGCTTGCGCTCCAGTCATCGTCGCAACCGGTCCGCTAACGAGCGATGCGCTTACCGCTTCGATAATGGAATTTACCGGGGACGACCAGCTTTATTTCTACGATGCCATCGCTCCTATCGTTGCGGCTGACTCTATCGACATGTCAATCGCGTTCAAAGCGGCCAGGTATGACAAGGGCGGTGATGATTACATTAACTGTCCGATGGACCGCCCGCAGTATGAAACATTCATCTCGGAATTAATGGGGGCAAAGTCGGTCCCGCTAAAACGATTTGAGGAGACCCGTTGGTTTGAGTCGTGCTTGCCGATCGAAGAGATCGCGCGACGCGGTGTCGATACGCTTCGGTTCGGTCCAATGAAGCCAAAGGGATTGCGCCATCCGCGAACGGGTGAAGAGCCGTACGCCTGCGTCCAACTTCGTCAGGAGAACTTGATGGCGGATGCGTTTGGTCTGGTGGGTTTTCAAAACCATCTTCGTTACGGCGAACAGGCGCGTGTGCTGAGACTGATACCGGGTTTGGAGAATGCCGAGTTCCTCCAGTTCGGCCAGATCCATCGCAATACATTTATCAACTCGCCGAAGATCCTTAACGAAGATCTTTCGACGCGAACGAATCCCTCGCTGTTTTTCGCGGGACAGATCACGGGTGTCGAAGGATATGTCGAATCGGTTGCGACCGGATGGCTTGCGGGGATCAACGCGGTCCGCGTGATGCGCGGTGAGCCGATGCTGACCGCGCCGTTGACCTCGGCGATCGGTGCACTTTGTCGATACGTGTCGAATGTGGAGACGAAGAACTTTCAACCGGTGAATATCACGTTCGGTCTGCTCGAGCCGCTGCCGGTCGAGCTGCGGAAGAAGCATCGCAACAAACGCGAGCGTCACGTGGTGCAGGTCGAGCGGGCTTTGAAGGATTGGGATGAGTGGATCGGAGTACTTGCGCCCGCGCATCGGCCTGCAATCTTGGCTACTATTGCAAATCGTCCGTAGTTAATATTGATGAGGGAGGTCGGAGACTGAAATGGAACTAATTAATCGACGACTCTTCACGCTGTTGATTTGGATGACTCTCTTGCCGCTCGCTACCGCACCCGTCTATGCGTGCACCTGCCGGTTCAATCCCAATCCGCCATGTCGTGCGGCGGACGAGGCTGACGTCGTGTTCGATGGCGTCGTTCTTAGCGTTGAAAGAGTCGAATCCGACAGCGGACCTTCCTTGCGACGTCGATTCACGCTAAAGATCAAGAATGCCTACAAAGGCTCCTTGGGAAAAACTGTAACGGTATACACGGGAATCGGCGATTCAGATTGCGGCTACCGGTTTAGAGTAAGCAAGCGATACCTAGTCTATGCATATCAGTCAGAGGGTCGCTTGACTACCGGGATTTGTACGCGCACGCGAGAACTGAAAAACGCTTCGGAAGACATCACGTTTCTTTCGGAGCTACCGGGCTTGCCGTCAGGCGTACGGATCTTCGGGACGGTCGAGAAGTCTCTTCGACGAAATGACAAATGGCTCAGCGAAAGCTTTCAAGGTGTTGCGATCGAAATCGACGGTGCATTCAAGAAGAACGTGGTAACGGATGCCAACGGTTATTTTTCCGTAGGCGGACTTCCATCCGGCAGCTATCGCGTAAAAGCATCGCCACCCGACGGGTTCAAATTATCCCCCAGTTCTATGGTCGATTTGTTTCCCTATGCACTTTATGACGAACAGATAGGAGACAAAGGCTGCCTTGAGGCGCGTTTCATCTTTGAGGCCGGTTCCTAGATTCTCGTAGTTTGCGTTTGGATGCATCCGGCTCGAAACTCGGAAGACGTTAGAAATTTGTCTTCGCAAGAAAATGGAACAATCCTTCATGATTTTCGACATCTCAACCATTTTGATAATGGTCGCTCTTTTCATCGTCGCGATTCTCTATTCGTCCGTCGGGCATGGTGGAGCGTCAGGGTATCTCGCGGTGATGGCGTTGTTCGCAATTCCGCAAGCGACGACGCGGCCCTCGGCGCTTCTTCTTAATATCTTCGTCGCCGGCATTGGCACGATACAGTTTTATCGCGCCGGATTTTTCTCCTGGCGGACGTTCCTACCATTCGCGATCACTTCGATCCCGTTTGCGTACATCGGCGGGACGATCACGCTCCCTACGACCACATACAAGATTATCCTCGGTGTCGTGCTCATAATTGCGGCGATCCGACTGGCGTGGAACTGGAAGTCGGACGCGGAACCGCAGCAGCCGAACATCGTGATCGCCCTTCTCATCGGTGCGGTAATCGGACTTTTGTCGGGGCTAGTCGGTGTCGGTGGCGGGATCTTTTTAACGCCAATACTCTTGTTGATGAATTGGTCGGAGACAAAGACCGCGGCGGGAATCTCGGCGATGTTTATTCTTGTCAACTCGATCTCCGGTCTTGCGGGAAATGTTTCGCAGCTTACGAACTTGCCAACGACCGTTTGGTTTTGGGTAGTCGCCGCCTTGGCAGGTGGTGTTCTAGGTTCGACCCTCGGTGCCAAGCGGTTCGACTCATTGACGCTGCGACGAGTGCTTGCTGTTGTGCTGTTGTTTGCAGGGGTGAAGTTAATTCTTGTCTAAACCGGGGCACTCGGCCGCCGACCGCTTGCCAATGGACTGGAACGCAGGCGTCCCGCCTGCCGATCGACGCGAAGCGACGACACGTGCCTGCCGCTTCGAGCGTCTAATCGGTGTAGGGTTTTTCCACTCGCAGGCGAGACGCCTGCGTTCCAGTCCGTTGACGAGTCGCCAGCGTTCTAGTCGGTTGACAAGGCGCCGGTGCATTCCGTCGAGGAGTCGCACTCCCGGACAGGGAGTTCTGAACCGCAAGCAACCGCGATTGGCCATTGCTAATCCAACTCGCGGACTTTATATTCTGCCCAATGAAGCTCGGCGCTACATTCATTTTTATCCTCGCCATGACGGTCGCCGCGCTCGCTCAGTCGGGGCGTGTCAAAACGAATGAAACACCCACCCCGACGCCGTCACCGCGCTCGACGGTGATCTACGTCCCCACACAAACCGTTTCAAAATCGCCGACCGCGACGCCCACACCGAAGGAAGAAGAGGTGTACAAAGTCGTGTCGACGCTCGTGCCGATCCCGGTATCGGTCCTCGACGCCCGAGGCCGAGCGGTTACAAATCTCCAGCTCGCCGACTTCGAGTTAAAGATCGACGGCAAGCCCGCCGAGATCAGCGATCTCGCGCGAAGCGAAACACCGATCCGGCTCGCGATGCTTTTCGACAACTCGTCGAGCGTGCTAATCGCCCGCGAGTTTGAAAAGGAAGCGGCGATAAAGTTCTTCCGGCGGGTTATCCGTCCTGAGAAGGACATGGCGGCGCTTTTTAGCATCTCGACGTTTACGACGCTTGAGCAGAATTTCACGCGTGAGGTGAACGAACTGATCCGTTCGATCGAACTGTTTCCGTCTCCGGAAGGGGCGACCGCGCTCCTCGATGGAATTATTCTCGCGGCAGATAAAATGCGTGAGGTCGAGGGTCGACGCGTGATGGTCATCGTCTCGGACGGTGAAGATACGAAGACCGACTCGACGTTGGAAGGAGTCGTCCGCGCGCTCCAAATAGGGAACTGCCAGGTCTACGTTGTGAAGACGACGGATTTCGAGAACTACAAACGCACCGGAAGCCGGAAAGGAAGCGCGAATACGCGTCAACTGATCGCCGAACGTCGAATGATGGAGATCACGGCGCAGACCGGAGGTGCGGTCTATTCACCTATCGATGAGAGTGAAGTGGACGACGCGTTCCGACAGATCTCCGCCGAACTCGCGCAGCAATACATCCTTAGTTACTATCCCGAAGACGACTCGACCAAACGCGGTCAGTTTCGTGAGATAAGTTTGACATTGAAGAACAAACCGAATCTGACGTTGAGGACGAGGAAGGGATACTATGTTCCGAAGAAATGAGACTTGCTCAAGTGTTAGAATCCGGAGATGTAGCAGTGTTTAGCCGCAGATTACGCGGATGACGCAGATCAACTCCGCTAAAGGTAAATCTGCGTGATCTGCGTAATCTGCGGCTAATTTACTTCACCGCCCCCGTTCGCGCGTTTATGCTGAATCAGTCGCTCGAAGAATTCCTCCAACACCTCAAGTACGAACGCAACGTGAGTCCTCATACGCTGCGCAACTACACGAGCGATCTTGAGCAATTCAAGGATCACTTATTTCAGATCGAGAAGCGTGACGACATCGCGGTTGCCGACGTTGACCGGCTGACGATCCGCGAATGGATGGCGTCGCTTCATGCGGCCGAAAAGAAGAAATCATCCATCGCGAGAAAGTTGGCAAGCCTGCGCACGTTCTTTCAATTCCTCGTGCGTGAAGGAAAGCTCGAATCGAATCCGGCGAAGCTAGTCGCGACACCTCGCATCGAACGCAAACTTCCGAATCATCTCTCGGTAGAAGACGCCGTTCGGTTTATCGAAACGCCGGATGCGAACACCGACCTCGGCCGACGCGATCGGGCCATCTGCGAGTTTCTCTACGCGACCGGGATCCGTGTCAGCGAGTTGGTGAACATCAACATGAAGGACATCGATTTTCGCTCGCGGCTTGTCCGAGTGTTGGGCAAACGGAGAAAAGAACGCATCGTGCCGTTCGGCGAGCCTGCGTTGCAGGCGCTGATGCACTATCTC
>DATEOJ010000527.1:0-5324 GCA_035274235.1 Pyrinomonadaceae bacterium | reverse complement strand
ACAAAACTCGAGCAGACTTTCCCCGACTACTTTTCAAAGTACTCGATGGTTACTTTCCGCGAAGACCTTCCCTATGCAGTCGCGAAGGAACTCGGAAACGCGCAAGATAAAGTGTTGATGGAGATCTGCGAGAGCGTCGATCAGATCGACAAGTTGGATCTTGAGTTGATCATGAAGCGGGTGCGGGGGCTGTATTAAAACCGGTTCTCGCTCGCGTCCAATGTTTGTCAACGTAGTTAACCGCAGATTACGCAGATGACGCAGATCAACGAAACTAATCAAATTTGATCTGCGCTATCCGCGCAATCTGCGGTTAACTACGTTGACAAACACTGGACGCGGAAAAGCAAAGACCCGTTATTTGGCTGCCTTCGACCACTGCCCCGGCTGATAAGTCCCCGGCGTTGTTCGAAACGCGATGTTCAAACGATTCCAACTATTGATCGACGCAACCACGAGCGTAAGATCGATGATCTCTTCTTCGCTAAACTCTTTTCTCACTTGCTCGAAAACGTCATCGGGCACATGACCGTCTCCAAGCTCGGTGACGGACTCCGCCCACGCGAGCGCGGCTCTTTCACGATCGGTGTAAAGCGGAGTCTCACGCCATGCGGAAAGCGTATAGATGCGCTGCTCGGTCTCGCCTTCGTGACGAAGATCCTTCGAGTGCATGTCGAGGCAGTAAGCACAGCCGTTGATCTGCGATACACGATACTCGATCAGGTGCTGGAGACTTTTCTCGATCGACGACTTCGCCAGGTACGCGCTTATACCAAACATCGCCTTGAACGCTCCCTGCCCTTTTTCCATACCATTGATTCTCTGTTCCATATGATTACTCCTTGAACAAATCGTATTGGGTTCCTTAACAATCTTAGAACATTGGAAACGGCAAACCGAGTCTCGGTATGGACTCGGTCGCGCCGGCGCCTTCCGCCGCAGATGACGCAGATAACGCAGATTTGCTTACCAAATTATTCGTTTGTTTAGTGGTCCGTCGTTTTATCCTATCCTGATTGTGTTGTGAGACTTCTGGTCAGAACGGATCCTCTCGAATCAAACGAAACGCAAAAGTAAATCTGCGTCATCTGCGTAATCTGCGGCTAATTGCGCCAACCACGTCGCGCTACAACCAAAACCACAATTTAAAAAGTGGTGCGGCCTGTGTTTCGGGAAACACAGGCCGCAGATTTTTTCGGAAGGCTTAACTGTTGGCTATGCGGAGATGATAGGCAAAAGGCAGTTGTTTTTGGTTGGTGATTGTGTCTGCTGACAAATTTCTCCGCTTACTTATCAGCAGGCACTGGAACTTTTTTCTCCTTCGCGCGAATGCCAAACTTTTTCGCTTCGCGTTTGATAGTTTCTGAATCGTTCTGCAGGTAAAAGATCTCTTCCTGCAAACCGAGATTCTCTGAGGTGATCTCGTCTACCTGAGAATTCAAAGTGTCGTTCTCCTGGATCTCGCTTGACAACTCCGTGTACGCACGAAAATTGATCGTAAATCCCAGAACGATTACAAAGATCGCAGTTGCTCCGTATGTGATCCAGCGCGGCATGATCCGCGAGGGCTTCTTAGGGAACTTGAGCGCGGGCTGACGCTTTCTTCGTGTTCTCTTATTCGAGTAAGTAGCGTCGACCTTCTTCAAGCAGTTCCTCCAGTTCTTTCTTACTTTCGCTTTCGGCGTAGATCCGAACGAGCGGTTCGGTTCCCGATGGACGCATCAGCATCCAACTTCCGCCGGCGAACAAGAACTTCACACCGTCCAACCGGTTAATATTTTCAACTTTCCGCCCGCCAATTTCGGTCGGGCTCTCAGCAAGCTTCTCTTTAAGCCTTGCCGAAACGTTTGCATCCAGCTTCACGCCTATGCGTCCTGACTCGAGCTTTCCTACACGTCGATAAAGCTCTTCAAGCTGTTTGCCGAGACCTGCCTGTCTTACAGTGACGGCTTCGATGGCTAAGATACACGCCAGGATGCCATCTTTTTCCGGGTAGTGTCCGCGTATCGAAAGCCCTGCGGATTCTTCACCACCGAGGATGATCTCGTCTTTATTTATCAATTCGCCGATAAACTTAAAACCCACCGGCGTTTCATAGAGCTTAAGACCTCGGTCGTTTGCGACTCTGTCGACCAGGTGCGATGTCGCGACACTTCTTGCTACTCCATTCTTCCAACCGCGACTCTCAGCCAAATAATCTGTCAGCAGTGCGATCAGTTGGTTCGGCGTGATGAACGTTCCGTCGCTATCAATTACCCCAAACCGGTCTGCGTCGCCGTCGGTCGCTACACCAAGTGTGAAACCTTTCGTTGTAACGGCTTCGCGAAGCTCGCCAACATGTTCTTCTCCCGGTTCGGGAGCCTGGCCACCGAACGTAACGTCGCGCCAATCGTGAATTGTTTCTACTTCGCATCCTGCTTCACGTAAGATCTTGTCCAAATATCCGCGGCCGGTTCCCCAGAGTGGGTCATAGGCTATTCGTGGCTTTGCCGCTGCAATGGCTTTCAAGTCAACTTTCGAAGCGAGGTCCTCAAGATATCCAGGTCTTGCGTCATACTCCTCGACGTTTCCGCCGTCGCTATTCTTAACTGAAGCGTTCTCGGCGATCGCAGCCTCGATCGGCTTTGTGACTTCGGGTAATGCCGGTGCACCGTCGGCTGTCGAAAACTTTATTCCCTGGTATTCCGGGGGATTGTGCGAGGCGGTGAAGTTCATACCGCCGCTCGCGTTCTGACTACGGATCGCGTATGAGATAGCCGGGGTCGGTGTCGTTCCCTGGCACAGCAGGACGTGAAAACCTTTTGATGACGCGATCTCTGCGGCTACAGAGGAGAACTTCTCACCCATGAACCGGGAATCGTGACCGACGATCAGCCTTTGCGAGTCTGCCGGGTTCTCGATTGTCAAATAACTGCAAATCGCTTCGGTCACACGTCGAACATTCTCGAACGTGAACTCGTCACCTATAATCGCTCTCCACCCAGAGGTACCGAATCGGATGGACATAAACTTACCTCTGGCCCGGGAGAACTCCTTGTAAACAGTTCTTGACTTTCGTTTCGATCAACGCCCTTTTGGCTTGAATGACTTGGTCGGGCGAACAAGCTGACCCAATTTCCCTTGAAGTGTCGAAGAATTTAACATATTTTAAGCGGGGCTGTAAAGAACCTTTATTTTTCGACAACCGTAATCATTTCAACAGTTTGATAGAATCTGCTTCAAGTACATGTTAACGGACGCGCTTAAAGTGAACGGATGGTGAACCCAATTTAGGCGTTTCTTCGCGCCCGTGGAATGTGTTGGCTTTTATGAAGGCGCTCGAGTCTTGACCACCATGTTAACCTCGACACGGCCTGTTCGACTTAAGCGCCAGTTTAAGTCGCCGGGGGGCGACCAGCAGTCTCCTTGAAAATTGCAGATCGAACCGCGTTAAGCGTGTGTCAAAAACGCACTTGCTTGACTATTCGAGGCCCTTGTGTCATTTTGCTTCATTACGGCTCGGATCGGAGCGGTTCCGTATCGGACGTAGATAAAGTAAATAAAGGATTTAGCGGGGCGAGCAGAATGAGACGCTAGAGGCATGCTTATTGCTCAACAATTTACGACATACATTGTCGCTGCTCGACCCCAGAGATTTTTCAAAACACGAAATTGGCTTTTTAATCGCACCTGTTTTTGTTGGTGCAAATAATACTCATGAGACCTATTAAACATTTCGAAAAGGGATTGACCTACGTCGCCAACGCTGCGTTCAACGCGGTCAAGTCCGTCAACCAGTTCAAGCCGAACCCATCGTTCACGCCGAAGTGGTCGGACAAACCGTTGCTTAAGTCGTGGCAAAAATCGAAGCCGACGTTAGGCTTCCCCCGCCAGACGGACAGCTTGTGTCCGAACTGTGTGATCGAAGCACGCGAGGAAATTCTCTCAGGCAAGCGCGATGTCTCGACGCTCATCAATGAGAAGGTCGGCGAGATCAAAGCGCAGATCATCGAGCGTGACGGCGAGGTGTGGATGATCAAGGATTGTCCGCAGCATGGTCACTTCGAAGACATGATGGCGATGGACTCGGGATTCCTGACGCACATCGAAGGACTCTTCCCGGGACGCGACATCGACGCACACAACGACGAGAAACTTCATAACCACGGTTCGTCATCTGTTAAGTACGGACGCGGTGCAGTTCTTACCGTCGATCTTACGAACCGCTGCAACATGATGTGCGATCCGTGCTTCATGGACGCGAACCAGGTGGGATTCGTTCACGAGCTTTCGATGGAAGACGTGAGCGAGATCCTCGACAACGCGATCCAGATCAAACCGCGTCGTCAGATGTCGGTGCAGTACTCGGGTGGTGAGCCGACGCTCAGCCCGCACTTCCTTGATGCAGTTCGCTACGCACGCAAGGTTGGTTACAACTCGGTGCAGGCCGCAACGAACGGTATCGAATTCGCGAAGTCGAAAGAATTTTGCCGCGAAGCTGCTGAAGCGGGACTTCGTTTCGTTTATCTGCAGTTTGACGGAATCGGTAACGACGCAAACTCGCATCGTCAGATCGGAAACTTGTTCGATGTAAAACTTCGTGCGATCAATAACCTTCACGAAGCCGGCGTCGATATCATTCTTGTTACGACGCTCGTGAACGGAATCAACAACGATCAGGTCGGATCGATCATCCGCTTCGCGTTGGAGAATCCGAAGAAGATCTCGTTCATCGCTTTCCAGCCGGTGTCGTTTACCGGACGAGATGAGCAGATCACCGAGCAGCGTCGTCTGCAGCAGCGTTACACGCTTGCTCACTTGGCGCACGATGTGAAGGGTCAGGTTGGAATCACCGAACCGACGCGTGACTGGTTCCCGCTTTCATTGATGGGTGCGTTTGCGGATTTCGCCGACGTCGTCCACGGACCGGAATCGGATTGGGGACAGGTCAGCTGTGGATGCCACCCGAACTGCGGTGTCGGCACGGCGGTGATGGTCAACAAAGAAACGAAAGAGATGGCGCCGGTTCCGCAGTTCCTGAACATTCAGGGACTCGTAAAGGACATGCAGCACATCACGGATACGAACCGCGGCAAGTGGTTTTCGAATATCATGATGGGCCTCGCTCTTCTCAAGAACTACAACCCGTACGGCGCACCGAACTCGTTGACGCTCGGCGGCATCCTGAAGAAGTTCGACAAATCATTTGGTCTGTCGGGTAAGGACTACGGAAAGGTTGGTCCGGATCGTACCGCTGAAGATATCGAGAAGCGTCGTCAGGACCCGTGGAACTTCCTGTTCATCGCAGGCATGTGGTTCCAGGATCTTTTCAACTACGACTTCCG
>DATEOJ010000526.1:0-7214 GCA_035274235.1 Pyrinomonadaceae bacterium | reverse complement strand
CCGTTGGTGAAGCCGGAGTTAAAGGCCGCAAAGCTCTGGCGCGAGGAGTACGAGGAGGACGACCGCGGTTGGTACGAGAAGGCAATCGATCTGATTCGTCATCGTTTCTTCACGTTGAAGGACTTTTCGTCGCAGGGTCGCACATATTTCAGTGAGGACTATGATTTCGACGCTGGCGCGGTCGCGAAGAATCTGACGAAGTTTCCCGAGTTGCGTGAGTGGTTACCGGAGCTGGCGACGCGTTTCGAAGCGATGTCTGATGAATTTGTCGAAGCGAACATCGAGACGCTCGTTAAAGCATTCACCGAAGAGAAGGGGACGAAGCTCGGCGTGATCATGAATGGCGCGCGAACGATGCTAACCGGTGTCGCGGTCGGCCCGTCGATGTTGTCTGTATTTGAGATCATCGGGAAGGAAAAGACGGTTACGCGTCTGAGAAGTCAGGTCGCGTGGAACGAGTGATTTGTAGTCTGAGCGCACGTCGGTAGTTTTAACGCGGAGATCGCGGAGGTCGCGGAGTCTGACCATCAGTCTCTCCGCGAACTCCGCGATCTCTGCGTTAAATACTCACTCCACGACCGTCTCCCCATGAATCACATCCGACTTCGCCTTCTCTCTCCTCGCCAACACTAACAACGGGATCGCTAACGACTGGAAGATCGCGCTTCCGAGATACGACATCGGATATCCCCACACTTCGGCGACTTTGCCCAATGCCGGTTGCGAGATCGCACCGCCGGCGGAGTTCATTAGATTGTCGACCGACAGAACGGTCGCTCGTTGCTGAGACGGAACGATCCCATTGACGTATGCCTGACGCACAGGACCGATCGACGCAAACACGATCGCCCAAACAGCGAGCAGCGCAAGAACCACCCAGAAATTTCCGGCAAGACCAATCAATACCAACGTCGAGACACTCACGATCATTCCCGCGATCAGCAACGACGTCCGCCGTTTGAACACACGACCGAAGTAAGGTACTAGCAATCCGCCGACGATCTGCGCACCCGCGACGACCGCCGCCGCCAAACCGGCGATCGTGTAATTCTCCGTCTCTCCGTAGAGCTGAAGTAGAAATGGCTGCATCGCGTAGAAGGCGTATATCGCAACACCGCCGCTAAAGACCGAAGACAACATCATCCAACGGATCGGACGATTGCGAATTCCGAACTCGACCGATTCGGAAACGACGTCGAGCATCTCCTTGAAGAGTGTCTTCCGCGCTTTCGGTTTGAAACCTGAGTCGTGCATCAGGAAGAACGCGATGATAAACGTCAGTCCGAGCGCGACGATGCGCATGATGTAGGGAACCCCGAGATTCGAGAACTGCGCGACGAGTCCGCCGGCTACGGTTCCCGTCAACATCGCGATGCCGCCTGCGATCGATCCTTTCGCGAATACACCGTCGAGCTCTTCCTTAAATCCTGCATGCTTCAATCCGTCCACGAGCCACGCTTCGGTCGCACCGCTGAAGAACGTAAACCCGAGACCGAGCAGTACAGACACCACCGCCCACGCCCAGAACGGACCCTTCTCGTACCAAAGCCAGAGATACGCCAAGGTCGTGACGAACAGCGTCGCGGTGCCGAGCAGGAACGACGTGCGGCGTCCGCGCGTGTCGGCGACAACACCGGTCGGGATCTCGAACAAGACTTGTCCGGCTGTGAAGAATGCGTTAGCGGTGAATGCTTCGGTGATCGTGAGTCCGGCGTCGAGGAGGAAGAGTGTGTTGATTCCCCAAATGAAAGACGAGGCAAAGGTCGATAGGAGCTGGATAGAAATGTAGGTCTTGACGATTCGTCGCGCGGCTTGGTTCATGTGGTCATTTGTGACGCGGTGATATTGAGACGCCGCGACGCGGGTACTTCACTACTTCAGATCTGTCCCCGCCTCTCCGTGTTCGCTGCGTCGCAAAGATCGTCAGCTCACGTCGATCACGCGCCGTTTCACCGGCGACGACAACACGATCGCCGTCGTCGTGATCCCGTACGGCGTGAGCTTGTCGATGATCTGCTGCAAGTGTTCGACCGACGCGACCGCGACTTTCATGATGAACGAGTCGCCGCCAGTTCCTCGGTGACACTCGAGAACCTCGTTCGACTGCTCGGCAACCTCGATGATGTGACTGTAATCGACACCGGCGATACTCATGCGGACGAACGCCGTGATCGGCAGTCCGACTTTCGCGGTATCGATCTCGGCGCGGTAGCCGATGATCACGCCCGCGTCCTCAAGTTTGCGAACCCGTTCGATAACCGCGGGCGTTGTGAGACCGACGCGGCGCCCCAACTCGGCGTAGCTAACCCTCGCGTCCTGCTGCAGCTCGGTAAGTACTTTTCGATCGATATCGTCAATTGCCATATGCGCGTGACGGACAACAAACTTCAGTTTGTTCGTTTGCAGATCGTCAAACTAAAGTTTGACGTCCGGCCCGCCGACGGACAACAAACTTCAGTTTGTTGCTTCGCACGTCAAACTGAAGCTTGACGTCCGTTTTGTCAGCATTAGATTGTAAGGCAATTCCGCACGACAAACTAAGAATCTCAGGCGAGGGTAGCGTATTAATTTACAATCGTTATTCAATCCGTCGCTTTCGTTTACTAAAATTTAGACAACTCTGATTTCCCCCGACCATCGAATTCTATGAGAGGAACCGCAATGCAAAGCGAACCTGGCACGACTACTGATCCCGCTTTTAGCGTCGAAAATATCCATGTCTCCGACGCGGACCTTCCGGGTTTTACCGACATGCCGTTCGAAGATATCGAGGAACTTAACCTCGATCATCCCGGGGCACACGATCCGGCGTACCGTGAACGGCGCGATTACATCGCGAGCCTCTCAAAAAATTTTCGTGAAACGGGCGTGATCACCGATGTGGAGTACACAGAAGAAGAGCAGGGTATCTGGCATCACGTTGCGACACGGCTCGAAGAACTTCACCAGCAACACGCGAGTCCGTTCTATCTTCGTGCAAAGCGCGACCTCGGATTTTCAAACGATCGCATTCCGCAGTTGACCGAAATGAATCGCCGGCTGCGAGAGCTGACGAATTTTCGTCTCGCTCCTATCGAAGGTCTCGTCGATACACGTGGGTTCCTCAGTTGGCTTTCATGGCGGACGATGCTTTCAACGCAATACATCCGGCATCACTCACGACCCGAGTACACACCCGAACCCGACATCGTTCACGAAGCGATCGGACACATCCCGATGTTCACGAATCCTAACTTCGCCGATTACTCGCAGTTTATCGGACACGGCGCACGTATCGCGACCGATCAGCAGATCGAGGAGCTTGGAAGGTTGTACTGGTTCACGGTTGAGTTCGGACTCGTCGAACACGAGGGCGACGTCAAAGCATACGGTGCAGGTTTGCTTTCGAGCTTTGGCGAACTCGAACACGCGTTCAGCGACAAGGTCGAGCGCCGTCCGTTCGATCTCGAACAGGTGATCAATCACGAATTCACCTACAGCGACATGCAGCCTGTGCTTTACGTGATCCCGTCGTATGCCGAGTTGAAGGAAGCGACCAGGCAGTACATCTCAAGATTTAAAAACTAGATCGCCAGTAGGATTGAGTAGTTCTTTGACAGTCTGGACGAGTGCGTCCGGCTCGTATGGCTTTACCAGGTACCGATTCGCACCGGCCTCGATAGCGAGGTCGATGTCTTTTCGATGCCCGATGGCGGAGGTAAAGATGATCGGAGTAGATGCGGCTGTGGTTCTGATGTAGCGACAGAGCTCGATTCCTGAACCGTCGGGGAGCCAGTTGTCGAGGACATAGGCGTCGAAGGGTCGTTCGGAGATGAGCGTCACCGCGGCGCCTATCGTATGCACCGCGTGAAACTCATAGCTCGTCATTACGAACTTGAGAAAGTCGCAGGTGTCGGGGTCGTCTTCGACACACAGAACCCTCTTGAGGGGTGATTGAGCTTCAGGTTTCACGTTTTGTGCTGGAGGAGACGTAGCTGTAGTGTGCATGATTAGACTGGGACCGTCTGTCGGACGTCCGACATATGTCGGAGTTTATCGTCCGTGACGAATTTCTTATACTCGTCGGCCACGATCCTGTAACAATCGCACGCTAACATTCTGAGTCTATCAAGGTCGACGATCTCCACACGACCGCGGCTATAACGAATACTCCCGGTCTCCTGGAGAGAGTGCGCAATGAGACCGATGCTAGTCCGCTGGACACCGAGCATATGCGCGAGGAATTCCTGCGTCACCTTTATATGCCGGTTATTGGACCGCTCGGACATTATCGCGAGCCAGCGGCAGAGACGTGCTTCGATCGAATGGAAATGATTGCAGACACAAGTCTGCGCCATCTGCTTCAAGATCACGTAACTGAATCGGAGCACAATGTCGTGGAAAACACCGTGGCGATTAAATAGCTCTACTACGATTCGCGCGTCCGCTGTGAATCCGTCTATTTCGGATTGCACGAGGGCGTCGTAGGGCATCTCATTTTTTCCGAAGAGGCTCACTAGTCCGACCATGCCTTCGAAACCGGTAAAACCGACTTCGATCGATCGTCCCTGTTCGGTGACGCACAACAGCGAGACCATCCCGTTGTTTGGAAAGAAGCAGGTGCGGACCGCGTCGCCCGAACGGGCGAGCATAGTTCCAGGTTTGTAAGACGCCGCCTCAAGCGACGGCTGTATTACCGCGAATTCGACCGGGGGCAGAACGGACAGCAATACGTTTTGTATTGGATGACGTTCGTCGGTTGCGTCATGCATAGAAGCCTTCTGGTTTTGGAAGAGTGCTTACCGTCGGTAGCCATGACTATATCACGGTGAGCAATCCCGATGTCTGTCGGGTTGCGAACATATCGGCGATGGCAGGGCCGTGCGTTATAATCTGATCATTCGAAATAAAAAGGAAGTTTATGAGCGATAAGAATCCGTTGGGACTGAAGAAGATCCACCACGTTGAGTTTTATGTCGGCAATGCCAAGCAGGCCGAGTTTTATTACAGAAAAGCTTTCGGCTTTTCGCGCGCAGCTTATTCGGGCTTGGAAACCGGCAACCGCGAGACGACGAGCTATCTCCTGCGGCAGAACCGCGTCAACTTTGTCTTAACGACACCACTCTCGCCCGAGCATCCGGCTGCGGAACATATCAAACAGCACGGTGACGGTGTTCGCGATATCGCATTCCAGGTGGAGGACGCGGATCATGCGTTCAATGAAGCGGTAAAACGCGGAGCGACGGCGATCGTCGAACCGCGTGATCTGGGAGATGAACACGGTCGTGTCCGGCATGCGGCGATCGCAACTTACGGTGACACAATTCATTCTTTCTATTCTTACGACGATGGACGCATACCGGCTGCCAACGGGAATGGAAATCCGCAATCCGCAACTCACAATCCGCAATTCACTTATAGCGGAGTTTTTCTACCGGGCTTTGTCGGGCAGGAGCTTGCTGGCGAGGAGGTCGGGATCCAACTCGTCGATCACATCGTCGGAAACGTCGAGCTGGGCAAAATGAATTTCTGGTGCGACTTCTATCGTGACGTGCTCGGTTTTTTCCGTTACATCACATTCGACGACAAGGACATCTCGACGGAGTATTCGGCGCTGATGTCGATCGTGATGTCCGACGGTGGTCACAACATCAAGTTCCCGATCAACGAACCCGCCGCAGGCAAAGGCGGCAAGTCGCAGATCCAGGAGTACATCGACTTCTATCGCTCGGCCGGTGCGCAGCATCTTGCACTTCTCTGCAAAGACATACGTCACACTGTCGCTAAACTCCAGGAGAACGGCGTCGAATTCCTGCGCGTCCCCGACACCTATTACGACGAGATCCCGACGCGGGTAGGCGAGATAGATGAAGATATCGAGGACTTGAAACGTCTCGGTATTCTCGTCGACCGCGACGATGAAGGTTACTTGCTGCAGATCTTCACCAAACCTGTCGAAGATCGCCCGACCGTTTTCTACGAGATCCTCCAGCGCAAAGGCTGCAAGGGATTCGGCAAAGGAAACTTCAAAGCGTTGTTTGTCTCGATCGAGGAAGAGCAGAGGAGAAGAGGAAATCTATAAAGCAATTACAAAATTACCGCATTAATAATTACGAAATTACAGGCAGGATAACCTTCAATGTTTGAGACAAGATTTTCCTGCATGTAATTTTGGAATTGGGTAATTACTAATTTCGTAATGCAAGTCCGAGAAGCACAAGTTGAAGACATCGATGCTCTCGCGCAGGTCTGGTTTGAGGGATGGCGCGATGCGCATTCCGCGATCGTTCCCGAAGAACTCGCTCGTGCACGAACTTATGACAACTTGCACGGGCGACTTGTGAACGAACTCGCGGAAGTTCGAGTCGTTGGTGATGTCGGTAAGCCACTCGGTTTCTCGATGACCAAGGATGACGAGCTGTATCAGCTCTATGTCTCGCGCGAAGCTCGCGGCACCGGAGCGGCTCAGAAACTGATCGCGGAAGTAGAAGAGCGACTCACTTCTAGAGGCATCGCGACGGCGTGGCTCGGATGTGCGATCGGAAACGATCGTGCGGCGCGGTTTTATGAGAGGTCCGGTTGGCACCTCGCACGCAATTACATCGTCGAGCTGCCCGTGCCGAAAGGGATTTTCAAACTCGAAGTTTGGCGGTACGAGAAGGATCTCGCATGATACTCCGACCATACGGTAACAACGATCTCGAAGACGTCGTCGCGATCTTTCGTTCCAACATTCCAAAATATTTCGGACCCATCGAGGAACCGGGTCTTCGCGATTTTCTCGCGATTCGAACCGAAGATTATTTTGTCGGCGAGGTGAATGGCGAGATCGTTGCCGCCGGCGGTATCGCATTGAACGAAGATCAAACGGTCTCACTGTGCTGGGGAATGGTTCGCCAGGATCATCTCGGCACGGGGCTTGGTCGTAAACTCACGGAGTTCCGCGTTCAGATGTCCATCGAGAAACACGGTAAGCTTCCGCTCGTCATCAGCACTTCACAACACACTCAGGCGTTCTACGAGAAGTTTGGTTTCCGTCTGACTGAGCACGAACCAAACGGCTTCGGACCGGGTATCGATACATGCAAGATGCGGCTAGACTTCTAAGGCTCGCACCCGCCAAGAACAAGGTTTACTTTTTCCCGGATTTGCTTTAGAACTATCTAAACCAAGGACTCAAAACCCGTATTTACTAGTCTCTGCCTTAGAGGAATGTTTTTGTGATCACCCTAGAC
>DATEOJ010000525.1:0-17088 GCA_035274235.1 Pyrinomonadaceae bacterium | reverse complement strand
CGCCCGCACGACCATCTTCGGGTTGTGCTTCGACATCACCTTCGTGATCGCTGCCGTTAACGTCGTCTTGCCATGATCCACGTGCCCGATCGTTCCGATGTTCACGTGCGGCTTTGACCTGTCGAATTTTTCCTTGCTCATAGGTTCTCCTGTCTTTCGATCTCAAATTTCAAATTTGAAATTTCTAAACCTGTTAATTACTTGCTCCCTTTACCTTCGCGATGATCTCTTCAGCCACGTTTCGCGGTGCTTCTGAGTAACGCTCGAAGTGCATCGACGATGTGGCACGTCCCTGCGTTGCCGAGCGGAGATCGGTCGTGTAACCGAACATCTCCGACAGCGGAACGAACGCGGTGACAACCGAAACGTTACCCGGACGCGGCTCCATCTTTTCGATCTGACCACGACGACGGTTCAAGTCGCCATTGACCGCACCCATGTACTCTTCCGGCGTCACAACCTCGACCTTCATGATCGGCTCGAGGAGGATCGGCTTCGCTTTCTTTACCGCATCCTGGAATGCGATAGAGCCGGCGATGTGGAATGCACGCTCATCCGAGTCAACTTCGTGAAACGAACCGAAGACGAGCTTCGCTTTGATATCGACCAATTCATAGCCCGCGAGGAATCCACGACGCATGGCGTCCTGCATACCTTCCATCGACGGCTTGATAAACTGACGCGGGATCGAACCACCAGTGATCTTGTCTTCGAAAACAAAACCTTCGCCCGGTGCCGGCTCGATCTCGAGCTCGACGTGTGCGAACTGACCGCGACCACCGGTCTGCTTCTTGAAAATTTCTTTACCAGCCGCCGGGATCGTGATCGTCTCACGATAAGCAACTTGCGGTTTACCGACGTTCGCCTCGACACCGAACTCACGCTTCATGCGGTCGACGATGATCTCGAGGTGAAGCTCACCCATACCGGCGATGATCGTCTGGCCGGTCTCATGGTCGGTCGAAACCTGGAACGACGGATCTTCCGAAGCGAGGCGATTGAGTGCAATACCCATTTTGTCCTGATCGGCACGCGTCTTCGGTTCAACCGCGACACGAACAACCGGATCCGGAAATTCCATCGATTCGAGAATGATCTGCTTCGTCTCGTCAGAGATCGTGTCGCCGGTCGTGACATTCTTCATGCCGCCAATCGCAACGATCTCGCCAGCAGCTGCCGTTTCGACGTCCTCACGCTTGTTAGCGTGCATGAGCATCAAACGACCGACGCGCTCTTTCGAATTCTTGATCGTGTTGTAGACGTACGAACCCGAGCTGACCGTGCCGGAGTAAATACGAACAAACGCGAGCTGACCGAGGTGCTTGTCCGCCATGAGCTTGAAAACCAAGCCGGAGAACGGAGCTTTCGGGTCCGCGTCACGCGTATCAACTTCGTCTGTCTTGGGATTCGTTCCCTCGATCGCGGGAACGTCGAGCGGCGACGGAAGAAAATCGACAACTGCGTCGAGCAACGTCTGCACACCCTTATTTTTGAATGCCGAACCGGTCACAACCGGAACGATCTTAAGATCGACCGTTCCCTTGCGGAGAGCTTTGCGGATCTCGTCTTCCGAGATTTCCTCGCCCTCTAGATACTTGACCATCAGGTCATCGTCGATCGCCGAAACGGCCTCGACGAGTTTTTCGCGCCATTCCTTCGCCTGCTCGACGAGGTCAGCCGGGATGTCGGTCGTTTCGTACTGTGCTCCCTTGGTCTCATCATTCCAAAGAAGGCCCTTCATCGAGATCAGGTCGACAACACCCTTTAGCTGATCTTCAAGGCCGATCGGAAGCTGCAACGCGACTGCGTTAGCACCGAGACGCTTCAGGATCGAATCGAACGAACGTTCAAACGAAGCACCCGCACGATCGAGCTTGTTGATAAAGCAGATACGCGGAACACCGTATTTGTCGGCCTGACGCCAGACGGTCTCCGACTGCGGCTCAACACCTGCGACGCCATCAAAAACAGCGACCGCACCGTCGAGAACGCGGAGCGAACGCTCCACTTCCATCGTGAAGTCGACGTGACCCGGCGTGTCGATAATATTGATGCGATGCTCGACACCATTCCGCTTCCAGAAGCAGGTCGTCGCGGCCGACGTGATCGTGATGCCGCGCTCCTGTTCCTGCTCCATCCAGTCCATCGTCGCAGTCCCTTCGTGAACTTCGCCGATCTTGTGCGAAACACCGGTGTAGAAAAGCACACGCTCAGTCGTCGTGGTCTTACCCGCGTCGATGTGGGCCATGATGCCGATGTTTCTGTATTTGTCTAAACTAATGTTTGCCATTGTTCCAGCAATTAGCAGTTAGCAATTAGCAGTAAGCTCGAGCGGATTTCGCGAATTACTTATTGCTAATTGCTTATTGCTTAAAATCTATAATGTGCGAACGCCTTGTTCGCTTCCGCCATACGGTGGACGTCGTCCTTCTTCTTGACCGCTCCGCCGCGTCCCGTCGTTGAATCAAGCAGCTCGCCGACCAGACGATCACGCATCGTCTTTTCGCTGCGGCCACGTGCGTTCGAAACGATCCAGCGGATCGCGAGTGTGTTGCGACGGTCTTTGCTGACCTCAAGCGGCACCTGATATGTGGCACCACCGATACGTCGCGACTTAACTTCGAGCGTCGGGGCAACGGTGTCGACCGCTTTCTTGAAAACCTTCAACGGCTCTTCGCCGGTTTTCTCACCAAGCTTTTCCATCGCGCCGTAAAAGATCTCTTCAGCCGTCGTCTTCTTGCCGGCCCACATCATTCCGTTGATGAACTTGGTTACCAGCGTGCTGTTATAGATCGGATCCGGCAGAACTTCTCTGCGGCCTGCGACTCTTCTTCTAGCCATACCTTATTACTTAGCCCCCTTCGGCCGCTTAGCACCATACTTCGAGCGGGCCTGGTTTCGGTTCGCAACACCTGACGCATCGAGCGTTCCGCGAACAACGTGGTAACGCACACCCGGCAAATCCTTAACACGACCACCGCGGATGAGCACGATCGAGTGCTCCTGCAGGTTGTGTCCGATACCCGGAATGTAAGTGGTTACCTCGATCTGGTTCGTCAGACGAACACGGGCGACCTTACGAAGAGCCGAGTTAGGCTTCTTCGGGGTCGAGGTGTAAACGCGTGTGCAAACACCGCGTTTCTGCGGGTTCGACTGCAGGGCGGGACTCGCGGTCTTATATTTGACCCTCTGGCGTCCCTTGCGAACTAATTGGTTGATAGTCGGCATATTCTTTAAGGACAACAAACTTAAATCCGTTGTCGGCTTTGACGACAAACTGAAGTTCGTCGTCCTTTAAAAGCAAAACTAACGTCTTACCTGACTCTTTCCGGATATACATCCGGCAGTTAGATCAAGCAGCGTCAAGCTGGCTTAATTAAGGCAATTGTTATGTAACCCAAAAGCAAAAACTTTGCTGTAGCGTGGCGGTAATAGAAATGAATCAATTCTGCCCGGGGCGTTGGTTCGCACCGATTACGCTACAATTCCTGTTTCAGCTTTCAAAAATCAACGCCGCAGTTGCTATAAGAACCGCTAAGCGAGCCAGACTGTTCAAGTCCGAAACTGTAGATACTAGTAATTTAACCCAGTCGAGTCAAGCCGCCTTTGCGGAATCCGACATTTTTCTTTAGTATTTTCATTTTCAAACTAGTCTCAATGAGCAACAACAGCACTAATACACTCGAAACATACCTCGACACCTTTGACGAATCGAACTGGCAAGCCGCGATCGCCGCACTTCAGCCGGCGATACATGCGGTCGACCGAAATGCCGTCCACGTCTGGTTTCGCTTTTATCCACTTTCTTTAGCGGCCTTTCTCTTTCACGCGGAGGACGTCGAAGAAGCAAAGCGAGGACTCGCGATGCAGGGCGACTTTGGCCTCGGGAACCGGATCGACACGTCACACTCCTTCTTATATGGCCATCGATACTGGAAAACGGTGAAATCCGTGATCGAGGCCGAAGCAACGAAGCCGGTTAGCCCGGAAACGTCTCTCGCCGACCAGATCACACGGATCGCGAAGATCGTTGCGGCGAATGCCGGAGCGGATGTTTCCCTCACGGTTGGGATCACGGCAGTTGGCCTGATGACAGTAGTCCAGGTTGGCCTCGACGCCTTCAAGGCCGCCCCGGGGGCTACGGCGAAGCCGGCAGGGATAATGTCGAAGTCGCCGGACGCAGTCCTCGCGGCGAGACAAAAAGACGATTCGCAGGGCATGTTCGGCTTCCTGAAGACCGTTAACAAGGCTTACTCGGTTATTCACGACGAACAAAAGAACACGCGTTTCGAAATTCTGAACGATCAGGAGATCGCCTCCGCCTCTGCGAACGACCGATCGCAGAATTGGCAATCGAAGGACGCTCGATGCTGGGAAGGCCCTGTTCCGGTCGAGTGCACGTCGGCATCGTGCGGTACTTGCTGGGTCGGCGTTATCGCCGGTGAGGATAAGCTTTCTCCCGTCGAAAGGCGCGAGAAACGGGCGGTAGCGGTGTTCGGGTACGATCAGGCGGAATCTGAGAGACCGCTCATCCGCCTGGCATGCCAGGCGAAGGCCTACGGAAATGTCACGCTTGTGATTCCGCCCTGGAACGCGGTCTTCGGTAAAAAGGTGTACGGGAACGTCGATGAACTCGAGCTCGAGCCAGTGACGACTTCCGCGAAAGCTTTGCGCGAAACGGTACGTGAAGCGGTCGCTGGCGGCGACGACTAAACGGAACGCAAACTTAAGTTTGGTCACAGACGGCGGATTTAGGTCCGCCGTTTTTTTTGGCGTCAAACTGAAGTTTGACGTCCGGCGGGTCGCGCATTGATTTGCTACAACCAGGAACGAAAGCCTCCTGTTTCTCGCATTTTTCTTCGTTGGAACACATCTTGCAAAGAGTAGGTGCAGCGGACACGATCCGTGAGAATCCGATCTCTCCCGCACGCAATTATGACAACAGCACTCAAGCAGGTTTATTCCACTCCACAGGTCGAGCAGACGTTCGACAGTTTAACCGACACCGGCGTACAGGCGACGTTTATCAATCGCGACTTGAGCCTTCTCGAGTTTTTCCGTCGCGTACTTCACGAGGCTTTGGACACGGACCAACCCATTCTCGAACGCATGAAGTTCCTGGCGATCTTCTCGTCCGTCCTTGATGAGTTCTTTATGATTCGCGTCTCGGGGCTAAAAGAAAAGGTCGGCATGCAGGCCGAAGTTTCGCCCGACGGCTACACGCGGCCGGACCTTCTTGCCGAGATCAAGCGGCAAGTCACGGCCATGGTCGAGCAGCAGATGAAATGCCTTCGGGACGACGTAGTTCCCGAACTCGCCCGCAACAACATTGTTCTGACGGACTATGCTGAGCTATCCCGCGATGAGCGAGCGAAAGTGGATGAGTACTTTAGACGGCACGTCTATCCGGTACTGACGCCCCAGGCGGTCGATCCGACGCACCCGTTCCCTTACATCTCCGGGGGGAACATAAACATTGCATTGAAAGTCCGGCCGCAGCTGAACAAACGCGTCGCGCGAGCGCTCCACAACATCGACGAGTTCTTCGTGCGCATCAAGATCCCGTCGTTCGTTTCGCGGTTTGTCCCGGTGGGGGACGATCGATTCTTACTGATCGAAGACCTGGTCGCGGCAAACGTCAGCATGTTCGCACCGGAAGCAGATCCGAAATGTTGCTACCAGTTCCGCATCACTCGTGACGCCGATATCGAGATCCGCGAGGCCGAAGCCCAGGACCTGCTTGAGGAGATGGAACAGAATCTCAAGCAACGTCGCTTTGGCGATGTGGTCAGGCTGGAGGTATCGTCGACGATGCCGCGCGAGATGGTCGGCTACCTGGTTGAATCGCTCGGCATCGCGGAGGAAGACGTCTACACGATCGAAGGTCCGCTCAAGATCACTGATGCCTTTGAGATCGCGAATCTAAATCGTCCGGACTTGAAGGAGAGACCGCTGCACGTCTCCATGCCCGAGATCTTTCAAACGAGCGAGTCGAAGTTTGACATCATTCGTCGACAGGACGTTCTGCTTCATCATCCATACGAGCCGTACAGCGTGATCACCGACTTCATCAAGGAGGCGGCCGAAGATCCGGACGTCCTCGCGATCAAGATGTGTCTCTACCGCATTGGCGCTGATTCTCCGATCGCTCCGCTTTTGATGAAGGCGAGCGAAGCCGGCAAACAGGTGACCGCCTTGATAGAGATCAAGGCCCGCTTTGACGAAGAGAACAACATCGAATGGGGCAAGAAGCTGGAACGAGCCGGCGTCCACGTTGTCTATGGTCTGCTTGGTCTCAAGACTCACGCGAAGACTACGTTAGTCGTCAGGCGCGAGGGTGACGAGCTTCGACGATACGTTCATCTAGCGACCGGTAACTACAATCCGGCGACATCGACCGTCTACACGGATCTCGGTTTATTGACCGCCGATGAAAAGATCGGCGAAGACGCGACCGAGTTATTCAACTATCTGACCGTCTACTCGCAGCGTGAGAGCTTCAACAAACTGATGGTCGCTCCGATCACACTCCGCAAACGAATGCTCGAGTTGATCAATCGGGAGACGGAGAACGCGAAGCAAGGCAGGCCGGCTCGCATTACAGCAAAACTTAACCGGCTCGCCGACGGCGAGATCGTTAACGCCCTTTATGACGCGAGTCGTGCCGGCGTACAGATCGATCTCATTATCCGAGGCATTTGTACGCTGCGTCCGGGAGTCGAGGGAATGTCGGAGAACATTCGGGTACGGAGTGTTGTCGGGCGTTTGCTCGAACATAGTCGCGTCTACTACTTCGAGAACGGCGGACATGACGAGGTCTACATCGGAAGTTCGGACTGGATGCCTAGGAATCTCGACCGACGCGTCGAGGTTCTTACACCGATCGAGGATGACGGCATGAAATGGTTTCTAAAGGAGCGTTATCTCGAGTCGTATCTCCGCGACACCGAGAAAGCTCACGTGCTGCAGCCGGATGGAAGCTATCGACCGCCGGAGACTTCGAACGACGAAAGCTTCAACGCGCAACTGTCGTTTCAGCACAACGCAAAGGTACTCGAGTTCGACAGCCGTCATAAGTAGCAAGCGTTTGTTAATTCACCACGAACGAGGGAGGGAGTCCAATGTCTAAGTTTTTCAAACCGCAGATCGCGGTGTTGTATCTCCTGTTGTTGTGTCTGCTTTCGACCGGCGCTGAAGCGCAGAAGAAGAAAGGGAAGGCAACAAAGCCGGCGCCGCAAGGCGAAGCGGTCATGTGGGAACCGGTATCGACCAAGGAACTCGATCTGTATGCCGGTCCCGGCGGCGATGAGATGCGGCCCGATATCAGTCGCGTCACATTTATCAAGGAAGAAAAAAAGGGAGCAAACAAGAAGTATCGAATCAAAGATGCGAACGGACGTGTCTGGGTAGCAAAGCTTGGACGCGAAGCTCGGCCCGAGACAGCGGCGGTTCGATTGCTATACGGACTTGGTTATAAGACCGAAGTAAATTATCTCGTACCGACGATCACCATCCCGGGAAAAGGAACCTTTAGAAACGTGCGACTCGAAGCCAGACCGGACGATGTCGAACGCATCGGCGAGTGGAAATGGAAATCGAATCCATTTGTCGGAACGCGCGAGTATCAAGGTTTGAAAATGATGATGGTCTTCATGAGCAACTGGGACGTCGTAGATGTGCAAACTGAAATTCTCCAGGTCGGTCCGAAAGAACACCAGTACATCGTCAGCGATCTGGGCGCCACGTTCGGCAAGCTCGGGAATAACAACCTGCCGATCATCTATCGTCTCGGTCGAAAGACTGGCAGCCCCAAACACTACGCACGTACCGGCTTCGTCCGCGACGTCTCGAAGGGCGAACTTCGACTTGCATACAAGGGCAAAAATCGTAAATTGTTCAAGGGTTTTACGGTAGAAGAGGGGCGATGGCTTTCGAATCAGCTGAACCGATTGAGCGATACCCAGATCGGAGATGCATTTCGTGCAGCGAACTATTCGCCTTCCGAGATCGACTCCTACACACGTACAGTAAGGAGGAAAATCGCAGAGCTTGATCGAGCGGTAAACGATTCGAGACTCGCCGATATTCGATAGATGCAAGACATACGACGTCTGATTCTGGTTGCGGTAGTCGGCGGAGTGCTGCTGGCGGCGATTCTAATGCTCAGCGGCGGCCAGCCCACAACGATGACCGCGAATACCAGCGTACCTGCGCAGGCAGCAGGGACCGGTGATGATAACCCGTTGATCGCGGCGGCGTCCGACGTCGTGACGGCGAATACCGACTTCGAAAAAATGTCGAGATCGCAGGCAGCTTGGGAGATCATCAAGCGTCTGATGTTCGCCGTACTTCTTTCCGGTGTCCTCGCCTTTCGTCCGCGCAAAGACGTACCGCTTTTCCGACGCAGTCTCTTCGTTTCGCAAACTCAGATACTGCTAGCCGTTGTTGCGGCGGCCTTGATGATGGTGGTCGGCGACAGCGCCGCTCGTGCGTTTGCGATCTTCGCTGCCGCGTCGCTTGTCCGGTTCCGCACAAACATTCGCGATCCGAAAGAGATCACCGTCTTACTTATTAGTTTGGCGCTCGGATTGTCGGCGGGTGTCGGTCGTTGGGAACTTGGCATCGCTCTCTGTCTCTTCGCTCTTGCGCTTCTTTGGTTACTCGAGTTCAACGAGAAAGAAGCGATCTTCCGCTCGATGGAATTGACCATCAAGACGCGTGACACCGACCAGACTCAGGAGATCTTGCGCAAGATATTTCGACGCCGTCGACTCGACGCCGAAGTGCGTGAACTTGATCCGCCCGACGAGAAAGATGCGGTTGGCAACATCGTCTACTATCTCAATCTTCCGTTGAGTTTGACGACGGATTCTCTCAGCGATCGCGTACTCAAAGCGGATCAGAACATTGAGAAGATCCAGTGGTCGAAGTCGAAATCTGCGAGTGATATTTATCAATAGCGAAGAAAGTAAAAAGTAAAAAGGCAATCGGCGTAACTAACCGATTGCCTTTTTACTTTTTACTTTTTACTTTTTACTTTTTACTTTTTGGTTACTGCTGAATTCCGTGCGTTGCCGGCGTGGGCGCCTGAACCGCGGCCTGTCTCGACTTTTCGTCAGCGAGACGTGCACCCCATTTCTTAACGAACGAACCGAGCTTACCGTGCACGAGGCCGTTCGAGTAGTTGTAATCCTTCATCTCTTTGTAGACCTTGTCGTAGTCCCAGCCATAGTTCGTATAACGGTACGCCGCGCCTACAACACCGGTGCGATGGATTCCAGCTTTGCAGTGAACGTAAAATTTGCCTGTATCCGGATTATTGACCAGCGTGAGAAACGCGTCGACGTCAGCCTGCTTTGGCGATTTCCAACCGCTCATCGGAATGTTGATGTACTTCATTCCGAGAGCTTCGACCGCGCTTTTTTCATAGTCCGTCGGATCATTACGAAGATCGATCACGGTGTTCACGCCGAGATCTTTGAGTGACTGATAGTCGGACTGAACGGGTTGAGCACCACGATAAAACCGTTCGTCCATCTGGCCGAAATTACCAATTTTGATATTTGAGAAGTCCGCTTTTACGACCGCAGCCTGTGCGGCCGCTACGTCTACTGTCTGAGCTGTTAATTGATTTGCCTGGGCGTTCGCGAGTAGTGAGAAACCAAACACCGCGATGAGGGCAGCGAAAAGGTTACGTCCGAATTTCTGAATCATTTTTTATCCTCTTTGTATTGAGACCAAGTGTTTGTAAACTTGGGCTAATCCAACTCCAGCGTGAGTTAAGTCTTTATTGATGAGGTCTACCGAACGCGGTGTCAGGTAGCGACTTTGTAGACCTTTTGAAGAATTTGAAGTTGGTGACGTTGCCCTCAAAAACGACCTACATGACAACAGCCTCAAAGTCCGCCAACTTCCCGCCCGTAATGCTCGTGCTTATTGCAGTTATGATCTGGAGCACGGGCGGACTTTTTATCAAATTAACGACGCTTGATGCGTATCAGGTGACTTTTTTTCGATCGCTGCTCGCAGGTATTACGGTCGCGATCCTCACGTACAGACACGGTCTTCGAATCAACGGTTTCGCGATTCTCACCTCGATAATTTACGCGACACTACTGTTCCTTTTTGTCTGGGCAACAAAGAAAACGACCGCGGCAAACGCGATCTTTCTGCAATACACCGCGCCGATCTACATCCTGATCCTGGCGCCGTTTGTGATCGGCGAAAAGTTCCATTGGCGCGATCTGATCACGGTGATCTTCTGCATCGCGGGAATGAGTTTGTTCTTTGTCGGGAAACTTGAAGTCAGCGACTACCAGGGCAACGTCGCCGCATTGTTGTCCGGGGTGTTTCTCGGACTGTATATAATGCTGCTCAAACATCCACGTGCGACGGGATCCTCGAATGCGGAACACGGTCAGGTGAATGCGGAACGCGGTCAGGTGAATGCGGAACGCCGAACGCGGAATGCGGAAGCCTCGACGCTGCCTTCCTCAATTGCGGACGAATTTCTCGCCTCTTCCGAATCGGACAAAACGGATTCCGCATTCCGCGTTCCGCATTCCGCATTACAAGAAGATTCCGCATTCCGCGTTCCGCGTTCCGCATTAGAAAAGGGTTCCGCATTAGATAAGAATCCAAAACCCCTTAACCCCGCAATTGCGGTGATCTACGGAAACTTTCTCCTCGCTCTCCTTTGCTCGACATCCGGTATTTCAGCTGTGCCCGTCATGACCGGACTCGACTGGTTCGCAGTCTCGTTCCTTGGCATCGTACAAATCGGTATCGCTTACGTACTCTTTATCAAAGGCGTCACCGGCGGAACTCGACCACTCGACGCGAGTATCATCGGCTTCATCGAACCGCTTCTTAATCCTGTCTGGGTGTTTTTATTTGTCGGCGAGCAGCCCTCGAGCTGGGCCTTGCTGGGTGGGGCAATTATTATCGCGACCGTCGTAGTTCACACGCTGGCGCAATACCGATTTAGGCCAGCGACAGCCTAATTTCGGATAGCTAATAATTGGTCATACCAATTATCTGTTTCTGACCATCGTCTGCGGAATTTGTCGTACCTTCTTAACTGCGAGTGTTTGCCGGAATACCAACAAAACACTAAGTTTTAACCTTTCTTTCACATCTGTGATAATGTATTCGCATACTTTCGAAAACGAGCCCTAATTGCTCGTTTGTTTTTATTTAAATCGCAATTCACAAAAATTTATCAGGAGATTATCTCAGGAGATTCCCGAGACTATGGCTACTTATACAATTCCGGAAAGCATCAAGAACGAGGAACTGCGTCAGTGGATAACGGAGGCTGCCGAGCTTTGTCAGCCGGACAGCATTTATCTCTGTGATGGTTCGCAAGCGGAATATGACCGCATGTGTCAGGAGATGGTCGAGGCCGGTACGTTCATCAAGCTGAACGAGGAAAAGCGCCCGAAGAGTTATCTTGCTCGCTCGCATCCGTCTGATGTCGCCCGCGTCGAAGACCGCACGTACATTTGCTCGCGTGCGAAGGGTGACGCCGGTCCGACAAACAACTGGATGGCGCCGGCCGAGATGAAAGCGATCCTCAAGAAGAAATTCAGCGGCACGATGAAGGGCCGAACGATGTACATCGTTCCGTTCTGCATGGGACCGATCGGTTCGCCTATCTCGCAGTTTGGCGTACAGATCACCGACTCGGCCTACGCCGCCGTGAACATGCGGATCATGACCCGCATGGGGCAGCAGGCTATCGACGCGTTAGGCCAAGGTGAGTTTACAAAGTGTCTCCACTCGGTCGGAATGCCGCTCTCGGAAGGTCAGCAGGATGTTGCGTGGCCGTGTTCACCGGACCCGAAAGATAAGTACATCGTCCACTTCCCTGAAGAGAATTCGATCGTCAGCTTCGGTTCGGGTTACGGCGGTAACGCACTGCTCGGAAAGAAATGTCTCGCGCTTCGCATCGCGTCGACTCTCGGACGCGCACACGGTTGGCTCGCCGAACATATGCTGATCGTTGGTGTTGAGTCGCCGGACGGAACTAAGGATTACGTCTGTGCCGCGTTTCCGTCAGCGTGCGGTAAAACGAACTTCGCGATGCTCATTCCGCCAAAGCCGTTCCAGGAAGAAGGCTGGAAGATCACGACTGTCGGCGACGACATCGCGTGGATCAAACCCGATGACGAAGGAAAGCTTCGTGCGATCAATCCGGAGAATGGCTTCTTCGGCGTTGCTCCCGGAACAAATTACAAGACGAACCCGAACGCGATGGAGTCGATCAAGGAGAACACGATCTTTACGAACGTGGCCCTCACCGACGACGGCGACATCTGGTGGGAAGGCATGGACGGCGAACCGCCGGCACATGCGATCGACTGGCAGGGTAACGATTGGACACCGTCGAGTGAAGCGAAGGCCGCCCACGCAAATGCGCGTTTCACCGCGCCGATCACTCAGTGCCCGGTCGTCGACGAGAACTTCAACGACCCGACCGGTGTTCCGGTGTCGGCATTTATCTTTGGCGGACGCCGTAACTCGGTCGTGCCGCTCATTCAGCAGTCGTTCAATTGGGCATTCGGCGTCTACATGGCCGCAACCATGGGTTCGGAAATGACTGCGGCCGCCTTCGGTAACATCGGTGAAGTTCGCCGCGATCCGTTCGCGATGCTCCCGTTCGCCGGTTATCACATGGGCGACTACTTCTCGCATTGGCTCAACTTCGGTCGACAGCTTCCGGACCCGCCGCGGATCTTTTCGGTTAACTGGTTCTTAAAGGACGAGGACGGAAAGTTTGCGTGGCCGGGTTACGGTGAGAACATGCGCGTGCTCAAGTGGATCGTCGAACGTTCACGCGGAAAATCGATCGGTGTGGAGACTCCGCTTGGATGGCAGCCCAAGTACGAGCACATGGATTGGCGCGGAATGGACTTCTCGAGGGAGCAGTTCGATGCGGTAATGCATCTCGATCGCGACATGTGGTTAAAAGAGATCGCGATGCACGACGATCTGTTCTTCAAACTCTACGACCGTCTCCCGAAAGAGATGACGTTCATTCGCGAGTTGCTCGTGTCAAACCTTTGGCGCTCGACCGAGTTAGGTCTCGCAACGCCGCGGCCCGAGCCGGAGGAAGAGACGAAAGCAGTCGCAAAAGGCGAGTGAATTAATTGATAGTTGAGAATCGATAATGGCGGTCCGAATGGGCCGCCATTTCTTTTGCGCTACTCGCCGATCAACTGCGCCAAGAGGCACCTGATCCAATCAGATCTCTCCTCGTGGTGGTTAAACGAGAGAGTACGCACCTCACTAACTACAAATCCAACCGCTTAGCTTGACCTACTTCACCACCATTCCCACCTTCAAAACTTCTTCACAAAACCTTCACTGTTTCCTAAAGAATCGTAGACACGACCCGCATTAACCTGCTAATCGTGCCCAACCCGAGCAATACCAATGGAGGTTCCACATGGACACTAATTCAAAACGTAACCGTGCCGTCGTAATCGGCGGGAGTATGGCCGGCCTGCTTGCGGCCCGTGCACTTAGTGAGTTCTACAGAGAGGTAATAATCATCGAACGAGACGATGTTTCGACCGAGGGCGTGTATAGGAAGGGCGTTCCACAGGCGAGGCACGCACACGCGTTGCTGGCGGGAGGTCGCGAGGCTGTCGAAGAGTTGTTTCCCGGACTTACGGACGAACTGATTACTCGGGGAGCTTTGCTAGCCGATCCCATGAACGACGGACGCTGGTTCTTCGAAGGCAATGATCTGGCGAGATCATCGAGCGGCACGCTTGGCGTTCTGCTCAGTCGACCGTTTCTTGAAGACGGCGTCCGGCGTCGGGTTCGGGCGATCGACGGCGTCACAATACTCGATCAGCGGTCGGTTCGAGGACTGATCTCGACCGGTAAACGCATCGCCGGTGTCGTCCTCGATTCCGGAAACATCGACGCTGACCTGGTCGTCGACGCGGCCGGACGGGGATCGAAGGCAGGCCGTTGGATAAAGTCGCTTGGTTTCGACGAGCCCCGTGAAGAGAAGGTCAATATCCAACTCGTCTACACGACCAGGATATTTCGTCGGGAGGAACGACATATGAACGGCGACAAGTTCGTTGTCGTCCCGCCAACGCCGGATGGTAAACGCGGCGGAGTCGCGGCGGCGAAAGAAGGTAACGAATGGATCGTGACTCTCTTCGGACATTTCGGTGAGGAAGCACCGAAAGATCTCGATGGATTTATCGAATACGCTTCGACACTACCCGCTCCGCATATTCACGAGCTTGTGGCGAACGCCGAACCGCTTGGGGACGCGAAGATCATGCGGTATCCCGCGAACATTCGAAATCGGTACGAAGATCTCGAACGCTCGCCCGACGGTTTTCTCGTCTTCGGTGATGCGGTGTGCAGTTTCAATCCGATCTACGGTCAAGGAATGTCCTCATCGGCGCTACAGGCGAAGGAGTTGTTGAATGCTTTAAGAAAAGGCGGGCCTGACCTTGCGCGCCGCTTCTATCGCGCGGCGGCGAAAGTAATCGACAATCCATGGAGCATTGCAGTAGGAAGCGATCTGAGAATGCGGGAAACCAAGGTGTTACCGGGCCTCGCTGTAAACGTGATCAACTGGTATATCAGCCAACTTCACAAGCGAGCTCATAACGACGCTCAGGCGGCTCTTGCGTTTATTCGGGTCGCACAACTTCTCGACCCGCCGCCGGCCGTGATGCGGCCCGCACTCGCCGCCCGCGTGATCTGGTCGTCACTTTGCCGGTCGGTAGGCGTCGCCGAGAAACAGCGCGTTCCGCTCCGGCCAACTGCGCGGCTGTCGCGTCAAGTACACACCAGCGGTTTTTGACACGCAGGAGCGAAGTCAATACTCTCTTTACAACAAACGCGTTGTGAATAGAGCATCCGCAAAACAATACGGCCGGTTTCGTTTCGTTCATGAGCCGCTCGACTCGATCGACAAGAATGAAGAGACCCACCGGCCTGACTTCCCTTTTTCCGCCGAACTTCTTAAACGTCGCTACCCGGTTCGGGCTCTTCGCTACTGGTGGCTCGCACGCGTGATCGACGAAGAAGTTAAACGGCTCGATCATCCGCCCGTGATCGTCGATGTCGGCTGCGACCGCGGAATTATCAAACGCTTCATCGCACCGATCGAGGGCTCGGAATGGATCGGGCTCGACATGGACATCAACAGGCCCGGTGTTGAACTCGCGAACTATGATCGTCGGATCGAGGCTGACTTCGACGAAGGCCTGCCAGTCGACAACGAGCTGGCCGACATCGCGATCTGTTCGCACGTTCTCGAACACCTCCCCCGGCCGGAGTTCACGATGCGTGAGATTCAACGAATTCTAAAACCTGGTGGGTTACTTCTTGTCGGTGTTCCAACACTGCCGAAGTTCATGGCGAAGCTTCGCGAGAAACAGTTCGCTAAACAGCTGGCCAACGGCTCTCGGGTAATGGGACAGCACATTCACGTCTTCTGGGAGAAACGGCTTAGAAAACTCGCGGAAAGCGCAGGTTTCGAGGTTGAGTTCTCAAGCGGTACGTCCCTCATTCGGAAAAGAGGCAGCAAGCTCGAAGACTACGCGGCATGGATCCGTTTCAACCAGGCCGTCGCCGCAATGTTCCCCGGTATTGGCCAAGAACTCTGCATGCAGCTCAGAAAACCCTCGGACGACAAACTTTAGTTTCTCGCTTGAGCCCAGCCAAACACATCGACAAACTAAAGTTTGTCGTCCTTCGCGTGCGTGTATAATGTCCGCAGGCAAATCTAGAACCCGCAAAACAATCTAAGCCAGCAACACTATGGAAAACTATACAGCTACATTTGGTGACAACTCCGCGGCCAATGCCCTCCCGGCAGACCGTGCGAAATTTATCCGCAAGACCTATCTGTTGCTCGCAGCAGCGATACTCGCGTTTATCGTTGTCGAAGGATTCTTGTTCGCGTCCGGTTCGGCGAATTTGATCGCCACAGTCGTCTTCAAGGGCGGAGCGATCGGCTGGCTGCTTGTACTCGGACTCTTTATGGGCGTCTCGTATCTTGCGGAACGATGGGCCTCGTCGGGAACCTCCACCGCTGTTCAATACGCCGGTCTAGGTATTTTTGTAGTTGCCGAGGCGATCATCTTCGTTCCGCTGATCTGGGTAGCAACCGCCAGCACGGGTGACTCGACGGTCCTCGCGAAGGCCGGCATTGTTTCGCTCGGTTTGTTTCTCGGGATCACGGCAACGGTGTTCCTAACACGCAGTGACTTCAGTTTTCTCGGACCGATCTTGGCGATCGGCGGATTTGCCGCGTTTGGATTCATTGTAGCGAGCGCCCTGTTCGGGTTTACTCTCGGGAACGTGTTTGCATTTATAATGGTCGCGTTTGCGGGGACGGCGATTTTATACGAAACGTCGAACGTTCTCCATCGCTTTAATACGAATCAACATGTCGCTGCATCGCTGACGCTCTTTGCTAGCGTTGCTTTACTGTTCTGGTACATTCTGCGTATCTTCTCCCGCCGTTAGGAGAGTCTTATGAAACGTTTGTTACTCGTAGTTGGCATTGCTGCGATCTTCTCGATCGCAGCGTTTGCACAGGCGACACCGAAACCACCTTCGACACATCTAAAGGTTGGTGACACGGCGCCCGATTTCACTCTTACCGATACCGGCGGCAAGCCGGTCAAGCTTTCAGAATTCCGCGGTAAGAAGAATGTCATCCTGGCATTCTATGTCCTCGCTTTCACAGGAGGCTGAGCGAAGGAGCTTCAGGCGTATCAGGCTGATATCGCCAAATTCGACGCATCCGAAACTCAGATCCTCGGTATTAGCATGGACAGCTTCGCGTCGAACAAAGAATTCGCAACAAAGCTCGGCGTAACGTTTCCATTGCTTAGCGACTGGAAGCGATTTACGACGAAAGAATACGGTCTCTACAATGAGGAGTCGGGATACGGAGCACGAGCGACGTTCGTCGTCGATAAGGAAGGAAAGATCCAACACGTCGAAGTAGGACGTACCGCAATCGATCCGACCGGCGCGTACCAGGTCTGCGACTTCCTTCAAAAGAAAAAGGCAGAAGCACCAAAACAATGACCGAAT
>DATEOJ010000524.1:0-5926 GCA_035274235.1 Pyrinomonadaceae bacterium | reverse complement strand
TCCACAGATCTATGACTACATGCTGTCGCGCACCGTTTTGTTGGGGACAGGGAAAGTGGCTTCGATTCGCGTTCCTTCGTTCGGGTTCGACGTGGTTGAAATTGTGCCTCGCAGGAGCCTGGCGCGCTCTCTCATGTTGACGATGCCCAGCGAGCCTTTTGGGGTCGTGCGTTCGGGTTCGAATCCGCGTCCGTTGTCTGTTACCGTGAGCATCAGCTTGGAGTCATCTGCGGACAGCGTCACTGAAGCATGAGTGGCTCCGCTGTGTTTCACCACATTGTGCAGTGCTTCCTGGATAATTCGATAAACATTTAACGCGGTGGACATCGGCAAGACGGATGCGAGGCCGCTGTTTTGGAAATCGACGGTGATCTTGTGCGCGGACTCTATCTCTCGACAGAATCCCTGGACCGCACTTGCCAACCCAAGGCGCTCCAGCCTTGCCGGATGAAGCTGGTGAGACATTTGACGAAGATCGGATGCGAGTTCGGCGACGCTGTCAGACAGCATACGGATCTTCGCATCTATGGTCTCGCCGTCGGAGAGCGGCACGCGGCGGAGCAACTCGAGCTCGATCGATACGAGAGCAAGTTTCTGGCACGCGTCATCGTGCAGCTCGCGAGCGAGATGGGAGCGTTCGTCCTCCTGTGCGCGTATAAGCCGGCCGCTTATTTCCTGAGCCTCTAGTTGAGTAAGTTTGAGGTCGGTTATGTCTCGAATGACGCTAAGAATATTCTCGCCGGTGCGTACGATTCGAGCCTCGAACCAGTGTGTAGAGTTTTCCAGTTGAATAGTGTATTCGTGGATCTGAGGTGTGCCGTCAGCCTTGAGGCGTTCAAAACACGCGCCCAGGCCTTCCGCTAGATCTTGCGGTAGAACCTCGCTCATGTTCTTTCCAAGAAATGATTCCGGCGGCACGAGGAGTTCGCCTGGATTCTTGGCGTGGTAGTCGAGGTAAACGCCGTCTTCGGTCTGCACGAACATGATATCCGGGATGGCCGCCAGAATTGCACGCCCCTTTTCTTCGGCCTGCTTCCGATCGGTGACATCCAAGGCCACGCCGCGCAGACCAACTATTCCTTTCTTCTCATCCACGATCGGGGCGATGTGGTTTTCCACCCAACGGGTCGCCCCGTCCTTCGTGTGCCAACGGAATTCGCTCACCGAATCACTTCCCGTTGCGATCACATCATCGCTTTCTTTCTTTACTCGTTCGCGTTCTTCTTCAGGAATGATAGTGAGGCCAAATCCCGGTGGTTGCTGCAGCCATTCCTCGGTCGAGTAGCCCAGCATCTTTTGTACATAGTCACTGATGAAGGTCGTTGTTCGACCATTGCCAAGCGGGTTCGAGCGAGATTCCCAAACGATACCCGGCACATTCGAGACGATGTCTTTAAGTCGTCCATGAAGTTCTAACGCCTCTGCCTCCGCTTGACGGCGGCGGTATCGAAGATAGACGAGAAAGCCGATCAGTAGAGACTCGCCGGTGAGTAGTAGTGCGAGACCGACGATGTACCATTTGTACTCCTCCCAAAGAGTGGGGTCCTTGAATCGAATGATACTTCCCGCCGGAAGACTAGCTTCGCTTATCCCAAACCGCTGCATTTGGCGCCAGTCAAACAGCAGGCGGTTCGGTGCGATCTGAGGTTGAAGTGACAACTGGTTTTCGCCGGCAAGCAAGCGAAGGCCTACCTTACCTCCGGCAGCACCAAGCGCTTCGAAGCTGACGAGTTGGCCTCCGATGATACCGTTTCCAAACTGGCCCTCCGTCGTTCCGTAGATCGGAACAGGCGATGCCGATTCGATCTGCCTCAAATAATCGGGGCTCTCAAATGTGTTGCCAAGGCGGTCGCGAACCGCGGTGACAAAAAAGACGATCGAGTCCGGTGTCAAAGCTGCCAGCTCGCTCCGCATTTCCGGAATGGTCAAGCCGTAAACATAACGAAACTCGAGTCGGGATTCGTATTTCCGAAACTCCTCTTGCGCGCGTGCCTTCCAATAGTCGTCGGTCTTCGATAGTCCGCCGACCACGATCACGCGTTTGGCGTCTGGATTCTGAGCTAAGGCGATCTCCAGATTTTGCTCAAAGCTCACGACGCCCGATACCTGCGTGATCCCGGGATGGAGTTCAGCCCGAAAGTCGCGACTGTCGAGGCTCAGGTAAACTATCGGAACGTCCCCGAAAAGAACCGACCGGTTTCTAGAAAGAAGGTCGAGGACCGAGGGCGTCACCGCCATGATCAGATCCGGCTTTCTGTCCTGATATTTTTTTTGGACCAACGCGAGAAATTCATTTTCATAGTCGGCCCGTGCACGCGTGTCTCCGACGTATTCCGTCAGTATCTCGATCGAATCCTCGGAGCTTCTCCGAAGTTCCGAGCGAAGGGCGCGGTCGATCATCACTTGAGTCGCGGTTGCCGAATCATTGTTGTAGACGAGTAGGACCCGCTTGTGATGACTGTTGCTCTCCTGGCCCTGTGAATTCGCCGCGAGCACGCTCAGAAATACCGCGCAAAGGATGGCGTGGGTGAGCCGTAGAAATTTTGATGGACCAAAAAACATCGTATCGTCAGATCTCAAACTTAAAACCGAATTGTATCTGTCTCGCAGGTGCAGCCGAAACGAAGCCGAGCGGTGCGGTCGGCGGAAGCCCGGGTATCCCCCTGAAGTCGAACGGACCGTTGAGAAACTTTGGATCACAGCCGTTGATAAAACCAGGCTGGGCGGCGATCCCGCACACCACATCATTCACTCGCAGGTAGTTGACTCGGTTCAAAAGATTGGAAGCTTCGGCAACAAAATCGATACTCGCACCTTCTTTGTTCTTTCCGAAAAAGAATCGCTTTGTAAGCCGCAAATCGACGTTGTAGTAGTTCTCGCCGATACCGGAATTTCGCGGCGCATAGAACGGTCTATCGCCGGTGTTCAGATCACCGTTCACATCGCGGCCGATGAAAAGGTTGAAGGGGAAGCCGCTGCGCATCGTTATGATCGGACTCAATGTAATATCGGCCAGTGCTCGTTCCGCCCAGTTCTTTCCGGGGCTGTTGTCGAACGGACTTTCAAACGTTCCGCTGAAAACGAAATTATGACGGAGATCGAAGGATGAGTTACCCCAGTCAAGATAGCGGCGGGTGGGAATATACGGTGTCAGCGAACCGTTAAAGTCGGTCGTGTTGTCGAGTGCTTTGCTGTACGCGTAACTAGCTCGAAGCTGCATGCGTCGGCCGAATCGTTTCAAGAGGGAAGCACTCATTCCATGATAGGTCGAACTCGCTTCCGAAGAATGGACGATCAATTGGGCGATCGAAGGATCGATACGCGCCAGCCGCGGACCAAACAAGTCACTCCCCGGCATCCCGGGAACCGTGACCATCTGTCCGCTCTCGCGATAGTTGCCTTCCATGGAGATCGGAAGATGCACCCCGCGGAACATTTGGTACGCGACATCGAGCACGAGATCGCGGCCGAATTGATGTGAGATCCCGAGGCTCGCCTGGATGGAGTACGGATTGTCGTAGTCGGCCGCAGCCTCGGCAACACGGCGACCCGGCTGACCCGGTGCAGGCACGATCCCAAACGCACGGACATCCATATCGCTGAGCGGCGTGAACGGTAGTCGCCCAAGCCCGACACCATAAGCCCATAACGCCTGGCTCGACTGAGCCCCGTCCGCAAGTGTCCGGTTTTGTATGTTGATGAACTGGCCGTCGCCGCGCTGGAGATTGGCCGAGAGAATAATGCTCAGGCTTACCGGTGCATAAAAAGTTCCGAACCCACCGCGTATGACCGTCTTTCCTTTACGGAAAGGATCCCAGGCAAAACCGAGGCGCGGCGAGAGACTGATATTCCGATCCATCGGCTCCGGTTCGCCGTCGTAGTTCAGACGTGCGCCGAGATTGAGTGTTAGGTTCGACGCCGCCTTCCACGACATCTGTCCAAACGCACCGAAGTTATGTTGCCACGCGCGAAACGAGGGATTACCAAAGCCCTGTTGCCAAAGTGAAGGCAGACCGAGATTGAATGCTTGCAGCGACGTTAGTGCTGTGTCCGCAGGAGGAGCAAGAGGTCCGGTAAGAATCGCGATATCGCCGGGCGAGAGCGCACGTGTTAGCAGTTGCCCTGCCGCGAATTGATAAGTGCCTTTGAACCCGATCTCCGTACCGAGAAGCGCGTCGACCGGCCGATAGGACGCACCGACTTTAAAATCTTTCGACCCGTGACTCCAACTGAGCGTGTCCTCGATCTGGTAACGCCGTTGATCGATCGTGAACGGGACGGTGCCGATATGACCGTAGTTCATTAGACCCGCTATCACGATCTGCGTCGTCCCGGGCGATCGCGAGACCTGTCGATAATCGTCATCAACAAACTGGAAACGCATTTGGTTGATGAACTGATTCTCGAAAATATGAGTCCATGTCCCGACTGCCGTGTTGTCGGTGGCGGTCTGGATTATCCCGTTGCTCGGAGCCTCGACGTTCGTGATCCCGAGAAGATCAATGTCTTCGATTGCGAGCGTGTAACGTCCGGTAATAAGATCGCGGGCACCGATCTCGTGGTCGATGCGAGTCGACCAATTGTATGTGCGCGACGGTGCGGTGAACTGCCCTTCGCTCTCGCGCAAGATCGTCATCGTCGTCGGATAGCTCGTCGTTGACAAACCCGTGCCGAGCAAGCCGGCGATACGGCGAGTTTCATCGGTCGAATTGGGGCCGAAGATCAAAGTCTGAATGTAAGCGGACTGTGCTCCGGTCGGCTGGAGAAGTGAAGTGTTACCGGTGTACCCACGAAGCCGGGCGACATCGTATTTGAGTGTTTCGAATGACGAGAAGAAGAATGTCCGCGGCCCAACCAACGGACCGCTGACTGTAAATCCCGGCGAGATTCGCT
Source organism: Pyrinomonadaceae bacterium (assembly GCA_035274235.1). Lineage (GTDB taxonomy): Bacteria > Acidobacteriota > Blastocatellia > Pyrinomonadales > Pyrinomonadaceae > OLB17. The sequence continues at coordinate 1,033 of DATEOJ010000524.1, read as the reverse complement.
GCTCAAACGCTTTCTCGCCGGTTGAGTTAAAAGCGTCGCGAGCGGAGGTGTCTTCCGATCTGTAGAAGATGTAACCGGAGCCGCGATAATTTTTTGTCCCGCTTCTGGTAATAACGTTTATCGCTGTCGATGCGGTAAATCCGTACTCGGCCGCGAAGGCATTTCGGTTTACCTGAAACTCCTGCACCGCTTCGACGCTGAGATTTCTGATCCTTAGGTTTCCGGTTCCGGAGTCGTTCTCGCCACCGTCGATCGAAACATAATTGCTTCGACCATTACCAGCACCGACGGATAGACCGGACGTCGGGATATTGATCACTCGCGACTGCTGCACTCGCGCTGCCGCGACATCTGCGACACCCGGTAGAACCGATATGTAATTTGTAAAATTGCGCGACAGATTTGGCAGGGATGCGATCTGTTGACGTTCAACTGTGTCTGACTGCTGAGTCCGTTCAATCTCGACAAGCGGTGACCTCCCTGTGATCTCGAGCGCCTCATTGACCTGTCCGATCTGCAGTTGAAAATCGCGAACGCCGATCTGCCCGACCGTCAAAACTACCGGCTTCAAAACCTGCGGCTGAAAACCGTTTGCCGCGACACTCACTTCATAGGTGCCGGGTTGAAGCAGCGGGATACGATAGTTACCTTCACTGTTCGTGACGGCGTTCCGATTCAGACCGCGGTCAACGTCTATGACTGTGACTGACGCGCCCGATACGGACGATGCATTTTGGTCTGTAACCTTGCCCTTGAGTGTAGACGTCGAGATGTCCGCTTGTGCGAACGACAGGACGGGTATCGCCGTTAGGAAGAGAAGCGACAGGATTGAACGCAGTAACAATCTCCTGTCTGCACGCACACCCTTTTGCATGCATGGGCGAAATCTAGTTCGCATACTGTGAGTACTTCAAATCCTTAAAAACGATTCGGGAAGATTGATGGTCTTATGAAGTTGAATTGTAGCTAAAGTAGCATAATGCGGGGCGTCGAGCTAAGTTCCGGCGGGGGTAAGCGCCAGGATGAAATAGGG
>DATEOJ010000523.1:0-3959 GCA_035274235.1 Pyrinomonadaceae bacterium | reverse complement strand
CGCCCGCACGACCATCTTCGGGTTGTGCTTCGACATCACCTTCGTGATCGCTGCCGTTAACGTCGTCTTGCCATGATCCACGTGCCCGATCGTTCCGATGTTCACGTGCGGCTTTGACCTGTCGAATTTTTCCTTGCTCATCTTCTCTTTGTCTTCTCCGGTGAAAAAAATGTCCGACAAACTGAAGTTTGTCGTCCTTCCGATGTTCTGGAGCCCAAATCGGGATTTGAACCCGAGACCTCATCCTTACCAAGGATGCGCTCTACCCCTGAGCTACTTGGGCCCGATTTGTAAAAAAACTATGGAGCGGGAGACGAGACTCGAACTCGCGACATTCAGCTTGGAAGGCTGACGCTCTACCAACTGAGCTACTCCCGCAAACTAATTTTGGATTTTGGATTTTGGATTTTGGATTCCAATCGAAAATCCAAAATCTAAAATCCAAAATCGAAAGTGGTGCATGGGGTAGGATTTGAACCTACGTAGGGAATTAACCCGTCGGGTTTACAGCCCGATGCCATTGACCGCTCGACCACCCATGCAACCTATTGTTTATTGCCAATACCCGATATTTGAGCTAATTAGCAAATTTCCAATATTAGCGACCGAATGCCTAAGATGCAAGTTCTGGAGGCAAGTATGCGGAACTTTTGATGTTTTTAAGGGAGTTGGGCGGTAAGAATCGAAAAAAGGCCCGAGTTAATCGCTCAAATGTTTGCAGTCCCTTCATGACCGACCTTCGGACTCCCCGTCACCGGACTTGGTCCGGGCACGTGGGTGAAACCGGTTGTAGCTGTCCCTTAAGTGGGCGTCGGTCATATGAGTATAGATCTGCGTCGTTGATATGTCCGCGTGGCCTAACATCTGTTGAACTGAACGAATATCGGCTCGGTTCTGTACTAGATGAGTCGCAAACGAATGCCGCAAGGTATGCGGGGAGACGTCCTCGAGACCCGCCGCTGAAGAATGTGTCTTCACAACCTTGTACACGACTTCGCGCGTGATCGCCGACCCGCCCGACGTGACGAATATATTTTGTATCTCAATGTTTTCCTTACGCCGACGGACCGCCGTGTAGCTCTTGAGCCATTCGACAGCGCTTGAACCAATTGGAACACGCCGGGTCTTCGAACCCTTCCCCGTTGTCGTTAAGATCCCGGATTCCAGATCGACCTCGCTCAGCTTTAGCCCGACGACCTCGCTTGCACGCAGACCGCAGGCGTACATGATCTCGAGCATCGCCCGGTCGCGAAGGCCGGATTCGGTTGTGATATCCGGCGCAGCAAACAGCTGCTCGATCTCCTCCTGGGTCAGAAACCTCGGCAGGTACGAACCTTTCATCGGGACGTCGAGGTCCTCAGCGGGATTAGTCTTTATGTGATTGTCGATGACGAGGAATTTATAGAATCCGCGAAGTGCGCTGACCACGCGGCGACGCGAGCTATCCGATAGTTTTGCGCGATTGAGATCGATCAACCACTCGCGGAGATCCTGACGCGTGAGAGCCTGGATGGAGAAATTGTTCTTTTCCGTCCAGGCTTTCAGTTTTGACAGGTCGTTCTCGTACGCGTCGAGAGAGTTTTTAGCTAGGCCCTTCTCGACGCGTAGGTACGAAATGTACTCGCGAATAAGGTCGCGGCTCATGCCGGATAGTTTATCAGCTTCGTCTTAGTCGGATAAAAGGAGTTTTCCAGCTTCGACACATCCATCCGTATTGCGTATGGCCGCGCTATTTGCTTCGAGATCCGACAGAGCGCTTGATCTTGAAAAACTGAATGATCGGAGATCGCCATCACCGTTAAAGTGATTCAACCGATGATTATCTAGGGCGAACTTCACATCGCACTGATCTTCGGGAGACATATATGGCAAAGCCTCGAGAATCGTCGGGATCGAATCAGCGCTCAAATGAGCGTTGTAATCTCCATCGAACTGCCGCCCCTGATGCATCAACTTAAGATTCGTCTGAACGATGAGCTTGTCCGGATTGATCAGATTGGTCACACCGAGAATAACTATCGCCGACCACAGGGCTCCCCACGCAAAGTGTTTTCTCGCACCGCGGAACACCGTCAGCAGGAACCAGATGAACACGACGGCGAGCCACGTCATGACGACCATCGGATAGAACCGCACCGTGGTCATTCCATATCCCAACTCCCCGGTGAGCAGTAACAGACGCTGAACCGCGGACGCCATGATCACGAATAGCAACGCGATCTGAAGTCCGGCGAGGACACGGAACAATTTCTCAAGACCACCTGACCCGCGTCTCAACAGCCAGTGCGAAGCAAGCAACATCGGCAGGACCAATGCGGCGACTACAACAAGTTCACCGAAACCGCGACGAGCATATTCGGCGAGCTTGAAGTCCGGCGTGTTCTGCACGAGATCCATCCCGCCGAAAAGATACGGCACCTGGATCGCGACAAAACTTATGAACAGCAGATCGACCAGACCAAGGATGATCACCGTCTCGATCGTGCCGAGTGTGAACCCCGAAGGCATCACTGAATTGTCGAAGTTCGGCCAGTTACGTTTTTTAGGATCGGGATTCGGAGCAGCTCCTTCCTTCGGCTCTTCAGTTTTCGAATGGGGCGGATCGCTCCGATTGATGTGTTCGACTACCGTCGCGCTATTCGGAAGAGTTGCCGGTTCTTCTCCGGGTTCGGCCGCGACCTTCGCAACAAATGAAGTGGCATCTTTTTTCTCTTCGACCGCCGCTTCCGTGTTTTTCGAAGGCTCCTCATTTGGCACTATCGTCACGCTCGGAACCGTTGACGCTGAGGCCGCGGCTGCCGGGAAGATAGGCGACGCCATCGCACCGCGAAAGTAGCCGGCTGTCAGCCACGCGAACACGGACGTGATCATCACGTGCGAGACGATCTTCTCGAGATCGAAATTGATCGCGCGATTCACCCATCCCTCGAATACGGCGTCGGCCGCCATGAAGAGAGCACCGAAAATGAGAAGCAGCGGTAACGCGATCGCGATTCCGCGGAGGACCGCAAAGACATGCTTGCTGATCTTATTGCCCGGCATCGCCTTCCAGTCGATATCAGAGCCGAGCAACATGAACGCACCAAGCGTCGATGTCAGCCCAGACCAGATGAACCCCACTGCGTAATGGAACACGCCCGCGACGTTCGCTTTCACATTGAGATTCACAAGGAGGATGACACCCATGATCACGAAGATCGCGAAGGTGTCATAGACGCGAAGCTCGATCGAATCGCGCAAGACGAACATCGATGAGAAGAAAACCATCGCCCCGCAGAGCGCGATCGTGTTGAGCGTGATCAGTGCCGGGCGGCGTTTGCGCAAAAGCATCAGCAACCCTGCTACGAATACAGTCACAAACAATAACGCATTCAATCCCCAAGGCGTTTGTCGCAACAGTAAGTTTCCGAGTATGCCGATCAGTGCCGACACCTGAAGAATCTCGAGAGCAGTTTTTGTTCTTTCGTTCATTGCGTGCACCTGTCAAAAACCTTAGTCAGTAATCCCCCACATCCGCTTGATCGCACTCCGCCCTTGTGCCGGTGACGTGTTCGCATTCGCGACGTATGGAACAACGAGCGCGAGCATTGCACTCAGGACCGCTGTCCGCCAAACGACACTTTCATCAAGGCTCGCCGTCGATGCATTGATCGCGCGAATTCCGTTTCGGAAATAGACAAGACCGGAGAATAGCGGCGTGAGTCCTAAGAAGCCGATGAGGAGAAGAAGGGCAAACAAGCTAAGCGGCAAGATAAGCATGCCGACTACAAATGATATAAAGCTGCCGGCGACGAAGAGTCCACCGAGCGGTGCCGCAATCCAACCTAGTCGCTTGCCCCAAATCAGCCAGGCCGACATTCCGAGGATCGAGATCGCGCTAAGGATGTAAGCGAACACCCGGTACTCGGGCAGTAACCCGTCATGGGTGAAAACGATCGGGTCGGCGGCGACGCACACGA
>DATEOJ010000522.1:0-4842 GCA_035274235.1 Pyrinomonadaceae bacterium | reverse complement strand
CGCTTAGGATCCTCACCGCGACAAACGTTTTACCTTCCGAGTTCGTAGCTGCATCTTCACGACTAACCGAATACCCGCGGCCGTATCCACTCTCCTCGGAGCCACGAAGCGGGTGCTCAACGCCCCTCTCGTCAATGAGCTCGAGCTCCGGCGTCAGCAGCTTGCCGTCCGGAAACGCGAGCGAATTCCAATCGGTCTTTGAAGTGTTGTGGGCGTGATCGGTGATCGTATCCGGTAGTTTCGCTCCCTCGACCTTGAGTACGATCATCTGGCGCCGGTGCGACGACGTCATTGGGTTCGGCGGCCTGATCTCCTGCCATTCTGGCGTGACCTCGAAGTCAGTGGCGATGACCTCATTGATTCCAAAAAAACCACTCACGATCGAGCAGCCAGGAACAACACCGCAAATCAGCATGAGGGAGATGGATAGGTAGTTTTTCTTCGTGATCATCAATTAGGTTTCTCCAGAAAATTCACATCACAGTAATCCCGCCCGCCGCCATTTTCAAGTTCTCTCGACTGCTCTCTGCGGCAGAGGCGGCCATTCGTTGGCGAACGCAGAGTAAAATCTAACGGGCCGCGACTCAGGGTCGCGACCCGTTATTCCACCCGCGTAATTCGAACTCGCCTCCGTCATCATCTGGAGAACCCGCCGTAACAGAATGCCCACTCAATGATCTTCGCTAACGTTTCGGGATCTCTTGAACCGACCATCGGTTTCCGTCCGGATCGTTGAAGTAGACAAATCTTCCCCACGGAAGTTCTTCTACATCGGTGACCTCGATCCCCCGCCCGGCTAATTCCTTCCGGGCATCATCCGCGTTACTAACGACTACCTGCAAAAGATCCTGTGAACCGGGTTGAAGTTTCGTCAAACCTTTGCCCAGACAGATCGAGCACGCAGAACCCGGCGGCGTGAGTTGAACAAACCTGAGATTCTCATTTATTACAGTATCGATGTCGGCGCTAAATCCCGCCTTTACATAAAAGGCCTTCGCTCGGTCAACGTCTGTGACGGGAACTCCAACTAGTTCTAACTTCAGATCCATAATCATCCCCCTTAGTAATATTGAGTCGCGACCGAAAAACTCGGTATCGATCGCTCCCTTCTAGAATTGCAAAAACGCTCTTCTCCAACAACCTCGAGGACGGCGACCGTCTTCATGCCCTCGTCAAAGCAACCATTCGTTAGCGACGCCTCATCCTTTAGGCTAAGTTTGGCAAAACCCTAAAGGCACAGGTAACGAAAATGAAAGCAGTAGCGACTCTTCTCCTCACAGTATTCGTGTGTTGTGTTTCAGCCGATTCACAAACGGTGCGTGGAAAGCGAACGCCGCCCCGCACGCAGGTCAAAGGTTTTGTAGCGACCAATCCGGTAAGCCAGCTTCCGATAAAACGCGTGATCCTCTATTCGAACGGTGTCGCTTATATCGAGCGTCGCGGCTTCGTGAACGGAAACGCGCAAGTGGATCTTTCGTTTAAGCAGTCGCAAGTCGACGATGTCTTGAAGTCGATGGTCGTACTCGATTTGAACCAAGGCAAGATCGGTGCGGTTAGCTACAACTCTTCGTCGTCCGCGTCGGCACGAACAGCAGAGATTCCGTTCTCCGTCGACGCTGCGTCGGGAGACAGCAAACCGGGCGGGATCGCAGAGGTGCTTTCTCAACTGCAGGGTGCACGGGTGTTGGTCACATCCACAAAAGGAACGGCCGCCGGGGCGATCCTGACGGTGGAGAAGAGAGTCGTGCCGGCCGAAAAGGAGAAACCCGCGAGCACTGCGCATTTTCTGGTCGTATCGTCAGAGACGGGCGAGATATCAAGTTTTGATCTCGCTGATGTGCGGAGTGTGAAGCTCCTCGATGAAGGAACTAAGCGCGATCTTAGTGAGTTCGCCAATGCGACCGCCTCGACTCGCCGCCGCGATGCCAAGACGATCACAGTGACCTCGGAAGGTAGCGGCCAACGCGAGCTTGTAGTTAGTTACACGATCGCCGCCCCGATCTGGAAAACGACATATCGCGTTGTCCTTGATCAGGAGGGCAAACCGTTCTTCCAGGGTTGGGCAATTGTCGACAATGTAAGCGAGGAAAATTGGAGCGGTGTGCAACTCTCATTGATCTCCGGATCTCCAGTGTCATTCATCCAGAATTTGCAGAAGCCACTCTATCGATATCGTCCGATCATTCCGATTCCCGAAGATCTGAACCTTACGCCTCAGATCTATGACCCGGAAGCGGGATACGGAGAAGGGTCCGGGAGTGGTTCCGGGAATGGTTCCGGCAACGGTTCGGGCTACGGTGCCGGTGGCGGTGTCGGTATCCAAACATCTCCGACGAAAGCTTTGTTCGAGGGTGCCAACAACAATTTCATCGTCTCCTCCGGTTTTGCGGGATCGAGTGTGAGCGATGCGATGGTGAACGAAAGATCCGGTGTCGAGACGGCAGCGGTCGGTGAAGAGATCGGCGATCTGTTTGAGTACAAGATCGAGCAGCCCGTCTCGGTCGAAAGAAATCGTTCGGCGTTGATCCCAATAATCCAAACAAAGATGGAGGGCGAGCGAGTGTCGATCTTCCGCGAGCAGAAACCAGACTCCGAAGAAGACGATGACAGCGACGAAGACGATGAAACCGAGGCGGTCCGAAAAGCGAATCCGCGACCGATGAGCGGAATGTTGTTGAAGAATGTGACCGGCATGACGTTCGAGGGCGGATCGCTCACGGTACTCGACGGTGACGCATACGCGGGCGAGGCGTTAATGGAACGCCTGAAACCAAAAGAGCAGCGACTGATCTCGTTCGCTCTTGATCTCGGGACTCTTATGCGGGTCGAACAAAAGGAAGATCGCGAGCCGGCCCGCATCGTTAAGGTCGTTAACGGAGTTTTCCAGGCTCACTACTTCAAGACCGACAAAAAGATCTATCGTCTGACAAACCAGACGGACAAGCCGAGGACGGTCTATATCGAACATCCGGTTAGAAAAGACTGGGTCCTCTCGGATCGCTACGCAAAGCCGGACTACACGACCGCACGATTTTACCGGTTTCGAATCGAGCTAAAGGGTTTTGAGAGCAAAGAAGTAACGGTCGCCGAAAATCTTGGGATGATGGACAAGTACAACCTGACAGACCTGTCGCCGAAAGATCTCGATGTTTTTGTCGCGAGCAAATTCATCGACGAGCCGACACGCGTCCGGTTAGCAAAGTTGATCGATCTTCGAATGCGAATAAATGAGATCAACGCAAAGCTCGAGCAGTCAGAGCAGGAAAGCGACGCGATATCCAAAGACCAGGAACGCTTCCGCGAGAACATCGAGGCGTTGGCAAAGACGCCCGAGGCAAAACAGCTGATCGGTCGCTATATCGCGAAGGCAAACGAACAGGAGTCGCGTCTTGAAGAAATATCTAAGAGTCGACAATCTATGACGACCGAGAAGGATCAGCTGGAACGCGAGTTGGCAACCGAGATAAAGAATTTCGAGCTCAAGTAGCGCTTACACCTTGATGTAGATCTGCTTTCGATAGAGCAGCCACATCAGGAAGAGCCATACGAGGATAAAGCAGACGGCGTAGGCGAGTGATGCGTTGATCGGTGCGAGCCAGGAGAGGAATATGTTACTGAAGATCCATTGCTGGAGAGTGATGTCCTTCCCTTCGTCCGGACCTGCGAACCTTATCATTCCGAGCAGCCGCGCCATCAGACCCGAGAAGACGAAGAGCGCGAGAGCGTTCGCGCCAAAGACTACGAACGGCCATGCCCAACGTTTGTAGCCCTTGATATCGATGAGCCAGTAGCAGAAACCGAGTGTCAGCAGTGCGAGACCAGAGGTATAAACCGAGTACGAACTTGTCCAAAGCGACTTGTTCAACGGGAATACGAGGCTCCAGGACCAGCCGATCGCGAGTAGGACGGTACCGGCGAAGAAGAGACCGGCGACGGTCTCGATTGCGGATTGCGGATTGCGGATTGCGGATTCGTCGCTTCCAGTTGATCGGGTTATCCAAGAACCGGTAAGAACTCCCGAAAGCGTCGTGACGATCGCAGGGATCGTCGATAGAGTTCCCTCGGGATCGAATACTTTTGCCGAGCGCCACATGTGAGCTTCGGTGAGGATGGTGCGATCGATCCATGCAGCGAGATTACACGCCTTATCGTCGATCGTTGCGATCTCACATCCGGGGACCGGAATGAGCGTCATCAACAGCCAGTAACCCAAGAGCAGTACGACCGAGATCCCGACCTGCTGTTTCCAATTCGTGTGCAGAAATATCAACGAGACGATCAGGTAACAAACGGCGATCCTCTGAAGGACGCCGGGGATACGCATCGTCGAGAAGTTGTACCAAAGGATCTCAGCACCCGCGAAATAAAACCCGAGCACTATCACCACGGACACCGCGGCAGTGATCGCGGCGGCCGTCTTTTTCTCAAGTAGGTATAGGAATAAAGCGGTCGAGAAGGAAAGTACGAGAAGTATCTTCAGTACGTAAGGTATCCCGGTCGAGTCGTTGAACTGAAAGAACGGGATCATCGAGATCAACAGACCGAGTGTGAAGATAGTCGCCGCTCGCTGTAGGATCTTCAGGTAAACATCTTTCGTGACGCCGATCTCCATTCGCTTCTTGAAAGCGATCGGAATTGCGACGCCAACGATAAAGAGAAAGTACGGGAAAATATAATCGGTAGGAGTGATGCCGTGCCATGGGGCATGTTCAAGCGGATCGTAGATCGCGGACCAGGTTCCCGGATTGTTAACGAGCACCATCCCGGCGATCGTCATTCCGCGAAAGACGTCGAGGGAGATTAGACGTTGGTTTGCATCCGCCATGTCTGTCGAAAGTTAAA
>DATEOJ010000521.1:0-12842 GCA_035274235.1 Pyrinomonadaceae bacterium | reverse complement strand
CATAGCGGCAAAGCCGCGCGTGCCGTCCAAACGATCGACGACTTCTTTCACTGCCTTATTGCGCTCGACGCCTCTCGACGATCCAAAATATAAGCTGTCCGACAAAGCATGCGGCCACGACTCCAAGCACGGCCTTCACGCCGAATGCTCCGACCGGTTCGCAATCGGGACCAAGTGTCGCAGCGGACTCCGACCAACCGGGACTTATCGCAAGAGCGGCGATCGCGAAGAGCAGGATCACGATTCCCTTGAAACGTCGAAGTAAGAACAGCGCGAGTACGCCGACTCCGAGGACCAGCGCCGGCAAGTGATAGTTGCGGATGGTAGTAAGAGCTGCGGCGTGTAGATCATCCGCCGTTCCTTGGAGGGGCGTGCAAGACAAAACCGCCTCGCTGAACATCAAGATTAACGAGGCGGTTATTATTGCTTGAACTAGCTTCTGCCAGGTCATTTGTTTTTACTAGTGTCTCTTCGTGTGGTTAGTGTGACTCGTGGTTAGGTTTTCCCGAGAACCACGAATCACACTAACCACACGAATAGACCACGAAACTTACGCAGCCGCTTGCTGCTGTTTTCCGATCGCGTCTTTCGCCTGACCCGCGATCGTTGCAAACGTCTCAGGCTGCTTCACTGCCAGATCGGCGAGGACCTTGCGATCCAACTCGATACCGGCCAACTTCAGACCGTGCATGAACTGCGAGTACTTCATCTCGTTTAGACGGCACGCCGCGTTGATGCGGACGATCCACAACTTTCTAAAATCGCGTTTCTTCAGCTTGCGACCGGTGCACGCGAAATTCAATGCGCGTTCGACCGACTCTTTTGCTGAACGATACAGCTTCGACTTTGTACCACGATAGCCTTTTGCAAGGCTTAATATCTTTTTGCGTTTCTCAAGACGCTTATTACCACGTTTTGCTCTAGGCATAATTCACTCCTTTCCTCGAATGCGGATTGCGGAATGCGGAATGCGGAACTACCCATTCAACGCGACCGACGACCAATCCAAAATCCGAAATCTAAAATCCAAAATCCATTAGTCTCGGCCGTACGGCAACATCTTCTCTACACGCTTCTGATCGCCTTCGCTGACGAGCACGTCGATATCGAGAATGCGTTTACGCTTGTGCGCCTTCTTCGTCAAAATGTGACGCGCATGCGAATGACCGCGTTTGAACTTGCCGCTCGCCGTCGAGCGAAAACGCTTTGCTGCGCCCTTATGTGTTTTTAGTTTTGGCATAATTACTCGTCTCCTATCTCGTACGACGGACTGTTAGTCCGTCGGGCCACGGGCCAACAGCCCGTGGTACGTCTTAAAAAATCTCGTCTTCGTCCGCGGGGCGCTCGACCTTCGCCTTGTCGGCGACTCGCTGCTGCTGGCGTTCGGCACGCTCCTTCTTTTTCTCGGGAGCCTCGCCCGTAGCCTCTGCGGCCGGCTGTTCCTTCTTCTTAGGCTCCGGTTTCGTCGCTTTCTTCGGAACGAAGATGGTGAACATCTGGTAGCCTTCCATCTTCGGATGTACTTCGACCTCGGCGATGTCCGCCAACTCCGCTGTCAGCCGTTTTAGGATCTTCGCTCCGAGCTCGCGGTGCGTCATTTCGCGTCCGCGGAATGCGATCGCCGCTCTTACCTTGTCGCCTTCTCCGAGCCACTGACGAGCGTGCTCCATGCGGTACTTGTAATCATGATCGTCTGTACCCGGGCGAAACTTGATCTCTTTAACCTGGACCGTGACCTGTTTCTTTTTCGCTTCATGAGCTTTCTTCTTTTGCTCATAAAGGAACTTGCCGTAATCGATGATCTTGGCAACCGGCGGCTGGGCATTCGGAGCGATCTCGACGAGGTCCATTGCTCGACGCCTGGCCTCCTGGATCGCATCGCGGGTGTCCATCACCCCAAGTGTCTCGCCATCGTCGGTTACTACGCGTACGGACGGGACCCTTATACGTTCATTGGTCCTGTGCAGCGGTTCTCGCTGACGAGGACGGAAATTTCTACCACCAAATCTTCTAGCGATATGTGCCTCCTTTTGCTATATCCGTTCTAGAGAGCACGCAGAAGCTTTTGCTGCGTGATCATCTCCTTGAACTCTTCCAATGACATCGCACCGATGTCACCCTGTTTGCGCTCGCGAACCGCCACCTTACGCTCTTCGAGTTCCTTGTCTCCAAGAACCAGCATGTACGGAACTTTCTGTAGCTGTGCGTCGCGGATTTTCGCACCGATCTTATCAGATTTCAAATTGGCTTCAACCCGGAAACCCGCCGCACGAAGTTCCTTCGCGATCGCGTCCGCGTACTCGTTGATACGGTCGGTGATCGGCAGTACTGCAACCTGAACCGGAGCCAGCCAAAGCGGGAACGCACCGGCGTAGTGTTCGATCAGCACGCCAAAGAAACGTTCGATCGAACCGAAGAGCGCCCGATGGATCATCACCGGCCGCTGTTTCGAGTTATCGTCGGACGTGTACTCGAGTTCGAAACGCTCGGGCAGGTTCCAGTCGACCTGGATCGTACCCAGCTGCCAGATTCGACCGATCGCGTCTTCGATCTTGATGTCGATCTTCGGACCATAGAACGCAGCCTCGCCCTCGATCCGCTCGTACTCAATGTTTCGCTCTTTCAGAGCAAGCGCGAGTTGTTCTTCCGATGAGGCCCAAGTCTCGTCCGAACCGAGATACAACTTGTTATCTGCATCGCCGCGGACTGACAACTCGAATCTCACTTTCTGAAAGCCGTACGTGTCGAAAACCTTGATCGCGAAGTCGAGACAGTCCGAGATCTCAGCCTGGATCTGATCCGGGCGAACAAAGAGATGAGCATCGTCGACCGTAAATCCGCGAACGCGCATCAGCCCATGCAGCGTTCCCGACAACTCCGCCCGGTAGACCGTGCCGGCTTCCGAATATCTCTGCGGCAAATCGCGGTACGACCGCGGGTTCGATTTGTATATGCCGATGTGCATCGGACAATTCATCGGCTTGAGGCGGTATTCCTCTTCCTCGATGCTCGTCGGTGCGTACATCGAATCGGCGTAGTTATCTTCGTGACCGCTGATCTTCCAGAGCTGACGTTTCGCGATATGGGGCGTGTAGACAAAGCTGTATCCGCGCTTCTCGAGCTCTTCACGGAGAAGCTTCTCCATCTCGCCGCGAATGATCCCGCCCTTCGGATGCCACAGCACGAGGCCTTGACCGTAATCGTCGTCGATCGAGAAGAGATCTAACTCTCGTCCGAGCTTTCGATGATCACGACGCTCCGCTTCTTCACGCTGCTTTACCCACGCATCCAGTTCGTCCTGCTTTGCGAACGCTGTTCCGTAGATGCGTTGCATCTGCTGGTTGTTCGCATCGCCTTTCCAGTAAGCACCGGAGATCGCCAGCAGTTTGAACGCCTGTAGTTTGCCCGTGTGCGGGACGTGCGGTCCCATGCAGAAATCGATGAACGGGGAATTGTCGATGTAGTAGACGCTCGCCTTGTCGCTGACCTTCTCGTCGATCAACTCGCGCTTGAGCGGTTCTTCACGCTGTTCGAAGATATCGAGGATCTTTGCTTTCTCAATGTCTTCGCGGCGATACGGCAAATTCTGCTTCGCCATCTGCTTCATCTTCTTCTCGATGACGGGCAGATCTTCTTCCGTTAAGTTCTGCGGAGCGATGATGTCGTAAAAGAAACCGTAACGCGGGTCATCCATCAACGCCGGACCGATGCCGAGCTTCGTTCCGGGGAACAAGTCGAGCACCGCGGCTGCCAGGAGATGGGCCGTCGAGTGGCGAATGACTTCAAGACCATCACGCGTGTCAGCGGTGATAGGTTCGATCGAAACCGCGTGACCATTACCGGTCAGCTGTTTGTTTAGATCGACTTCTTCGCCATCGACCTTCGCCGCGAGCGCCTTTTTTAGCACATCACGGTCGAATGCCTTGATCGCGTCCGCAACCGTAGCCGGCGTAGGAATACTGCGCTCAGATCCGCCAAATTTTACGTTTATATCGCTCATATCTCGTAAATCGTGAATAAGTGAATGGTGAATCGAAATTCACAAAGCAAAAGCCTCTCGATCTCTCGAGCCGCTCCTATCTCACTAAATTGAGTTCACGATTTACTCGTGTCACTACTACTTAACTAGATCAGATCCGATAAGAGCGACTTTGCCTTGGGCTGCAAACTAAAGTTTGCAGTCCGTTGTCCCGCCATTAGAGGCGGGTCGTAGTAGTTGTCGTAAGGGCAAAGTTCTTCGAAAGCATCTTATCGAAAAATGTAAGCGGCAGGCGTTGGCGCCCGCCGCATGTGTACCAAGGTTTAGAATTCTAGCGTCCGAACCCTATAAACACAAGTCCGGATGGCACTTTTACTCGGGGAGTAGGGCCTGGCTAGCACCGATCCACTCCCAAGCCGCCTCTTCCTCCGACGCATCGAACGTCCGGATCTCGGTGTTTGTTATCGGTCCGACCAGCTCAACCAGGTTCCTCATCCACGATTTCGCACCGATCAACGCGTATTTACCGACCTTTGAAGTCGATTTGACCTTCAGGCGGATGTAGTCGTCGTCGAGAAGCGCGAAGAGATCGAAACCGCTAAAGTTCTTCATTCGGGCGAGGACGTTAAACTTGCCCTCGCGTTCGAAATAGGGCTTCAGCTCTTTTACCGCGGCTTTGATGTCTCGCTCGCGAAGCCGGCCGTCAACTTCGTAGGCGAAGACCTTGTCGCTGGTCGTTTGAAGAAAATGGATCGAGGGCTCCGGTTCGGCTGGTGCTGAGACCGGCTCCGGCTTCTCCGCCGCCCAAGCCAGGGCCTTAGCACGATCGTTTAGATCAAAGACTCGAACATCGATCGACGAGAACACAACGCCCTCGACTCGTGCGATCGCAGACAGCCAGGTTTTGTCGGTAACAACTGCGGCCCGGTAAAACTTACTAAGGTTGCCCAACTGGCAGATTCCTTCTTTCAGATCTTTGGCGACTCCCTCGAATGTCAGCGAGGTCGAGGGATCGATCTCGGCAAAGAATGAAATACGGTCATTCGACTTCAACGCCTCGTCCGTCGCTTTATACGCCTGCTCAATGTCGGACGCGCTCAGCGAGCCCGACAGCTTCATCGCAACAACATGTTTTGGTGATTCTAATATTTCCAGCATATGCAAACTCCTGATTGCTTACGACGCTAATCGACAGGATGTTCGATGCCAGAAACAGGCGGGTAAAATAAAAATGGTAGTCTCTAGCAGACTCGAACTGCTGACCCCTACCTTGTCAAGGTAATGCTCTACCAACTGAGCTAAGAGACTACATTTCCCGGAACGGGAAAATCCAGAATGCCAAACGGATGTTTGGGTGTCAAGCAAAGTCATCTAAGACCACCCAGTATTCACGACTGAACTGTGTACCGCTCGGAAAGTTCGCCGCCACGTCATCACGAAGGCGGGGCGCGAGTTCTGAAAGATACCCGTCCAATGCATCTTGCGTCTCGGCGATGTAGCGCGTTCGGTAGCGTCCTTCGCCGGAAGATTCGAATGAGGCGCTGAGGAACGCACCGGTCGCGAGAACATCAGCGATGTGCTTTTCGCGCATGTAGTGCTCGAACTTCTCGACCAGGGTTGGGTCAATTGTCGCGGTAACTTCGTAGACGATCATATGATTGGGGCCTTGTTCTACGCCACGTGCGAAATGAATCGGTGCATCGCGATAGCGACAAGACGCGTCGTCCGGTCGTCGATGTCGTACTTTGGATTTACTTCACTGAACTCGACGATCTTAGTATTCGCCAACGAGGCCGCGTACTTTACTAGCGTGATGAACTCGCCCGCCCGCAGACCGAGCGGCGATGGAGCAGACGTTCCAGGAGCATCGGCACATCGGACCGCATCGAGATCGAAACCAAAAAATGTATTGAGCGACGAACTCTGTCCGATGAACCGCTGTCGGATCTGGTCTTTGATCTCCATATCCGCCTCCTCGCGCGATCGAAGCAGTTCGAGCGAGATACGATGTACACCCAAATCGCGAAGGTACTTGTAGTAAACGGGCGAGGCGAAGTGCGATTGATACGCGACCTCATAGAAATAACCGGGAAGTAGATGACCTTCCTCGAGAAGCTGTCGATACGGTGTTCCGCTGTTTCTCTCTTTGGCGATACGGACATCAAGATGGGCATCGACGTTGATGCCGATCCACGTTTCCGGTCCGAAGACATCGGCCATCGCGACACCGTCCGGATATGAAACATCGTTGCCGCCCCCAAGGACGATGACACGCTTTCCGTCGCGGAGCATCTGCGTCACTACAGCGCAGTGTGTCTCGTGGGTTTCCTCAAGCGTCGAGCCGATCTTTACATCCCCGATATCGCAGATACGTTTCTTGATATTGAAAGGTGTGAGTTTATAAAACTGACGCCGCACCGCAGTTGGCGCGTCCGCAGCTCCCACGCGACCATTGTTTCGTCTGACTCCCTCATCCTGAGGACAGCCGATAATGACGATATCGGCGCTTGCATACCCGTTTTCGTCGCGCGAAACGAGTTCACCGAGTCTCGGGTCGTTAACATCGTGTCTGGAAAAAAATACATCCGGATCAGGTCGGGAAGTGAGATCAAAAAGATCGGACATGGCGATATGTTACTGCGTTTACAGGTGAAAACGCGAGTGCTTAGCGATATACAACAGAGCACAAAACTCGTGCGAAGCTTGTTGAAGCGGGTTTTCTGGCACCGTGCTTGCAACCTCTCCCAATAAATGTTGTATCTGTCCAGATTGGATACGAACAAATGGAGGAACGAATCAGGGATGAGGAAATCAATAATAAGTTTTGTAATCATGACGTTGGTAACCGGGCTATTTATTTTTGCGGCCCCGGCAACGACGACGAGTTTTCAGGCTCAAGCGCAACGCAGTTACTACGTTCGTCGAGTAGTTCGCAACGGAAAGGTACGTTACGTTCGCGTTGCGAAACCGAGTTACTACAGGCGTCACCGTAACCGAATTAATATGGCAGTTGGTACCGGCGGTGGAGCACTGCTAGGTGGTTTGCTTGGCGGCGGTAAGGGTGCGTTGATCGGAGCTGGTATCGGTGCGGGTAGTTCAGCTCTTTACACCTATAAGTTCAACAAGAAGAAAAGACGATATGTGAAGGTTCGTCGCTACTAATCAAGATTGTCATGACCCGGTCCCGAAAGGAACCGACTGACACCAGAAGGCCGCGTTCGATTTCGAACGCGGCCTTTTTCTATTACTATCGTCACGTGAATGAGTTGATCGCGACAATTTGTGAGTTTTTAAACAGCATCGGTATCGGGGTGAGCGATGGCGAAGTGTCCGACGGTGAATCGTTCCTGCCCGGTATCGAAGTTAAGGATGGATCTCTCATTCTCGATCGATCACGACTGAAGTATCCCGGCGACCTCCTGCATGAAGCAGCACATCTCGCTGTGGTTCCGAGCGAGATCCGGTCATCGATGAGCGGGGAAGTGAACACGCCGGATGGGGAACCGAACTCGATCGAACTGATGGCAATGCTTTGGTCGTATGCAGCGTCTCTACAACTCGAATTGAATCCACGGGTCGTTTTTCACGAAGGCGGGTACCGCGGGAAATCGAACCAGCTGCTTTTTAATTTTGAGCACGGTGTTTTTATAGGTGTGCAGGGACTGGAAAGGGTCGGGATGACGTTGTCGCCTTCGGAAGCCGAACTCTCCGGCCGAGAACCGTTTCCGGTAATGCAAAAGTGGTTAAGAGCGTAGCCCTACTTCTTCGACGGCTCCGGATAGTACGTGATCTTCCGACTTTCGTTGTACTGAAAGACGAGTAGGTCCGGATGGGTGGAAATGAAAGACGTAGCCGTAAAACGTATCCAGTTACCGTATTCGTCCACCTTATGATCGGAACAGCGGACAGTCTGGGTATAAGGAGGTTTAGTCGGGAGGCTGACTGTCAAACGATACTCGGTTAAAATACCCTCCGCGTTGAACTCCTGAACGAATTCCCACCGCCTCGACTGAGCATCGGTTCTAACAGACCGAACTAAATTTCCCGCACTATCAAACTCATCAACGATCTCAGCCCGGGTCAAACCGTCTCCACATATCTCGCGCGTTCGTTCGATCTTAGCTAACTCGTCGTTCTCACTCTTGATCGCATAGCTCGAACATAGTCCAGTTTCTTTGATATCGTCGGTGTTGGAATGGAAGGCCGCGGACTCGATCCGATTCCCCGCGGTATCTGTGTATGTAACGTCCGCAGCCGTTTTCGCCTCGCTATATCTGTAGGTAGTGCGGGATTGTCCGTTGCCGTATTCGACTGACTCGGTGATCCTTCCTTCCGCGTCGTACTTGTCGGAAGATATGCGATGAGTCTGTTCTCCGATATTCTTGCCTCGATAGCGAACGTATATCCGCTCATGTTCAACGGTTTGCGGACGTCCTTTTATTGCCTGGGTCGCAGGCTGAACACTCAGGTCCTGCGAATGACCTAAAGTGGTAAGGGCAGCCAGGAGTATTGTGAGTTGAATCGATCGCATAAGCCCGTCGCTATAAGAGTGTTTTACTTACCACCGATCACTTCTCGCTTTCTCATCAACTCCTTCACTGCCGCCTCGATCTGCTGATCGCGACCCGCCGCCATAACATCGGGTTCGTTGCGGACAAGGATGTCCGGGTCCATCTGATTGTTCTCACCGCACTTTCCATCGAGCGACCGCCAGCATCCCATCGGAATACCGAAACGGATCGTCGGATCGATCTGATTCTCCCACCAGACAAACGTTCCCGTACCCGGTACCGGCATACCAAGCACTTTGCCGATTCCTTTAGCCTTGTAGGCGAGCGGGAAAAGATGGGCGTCCGAATAGTTGCTCTCACCCATAAGGACGATCGACGGTTTTATCCACTTGTCGAACGGTTCGCTGCCGATGTACTGACCGTGCGGGACGACGTCGAAATATTTCTTTCCGCTTAGAAAATCGGAGAGCTGTTCGTGGATACTTCCGCCGCCGTTGAACCGCGTGTCGACGATGATCGCGTCCTTGCTTATGTTGAGACCGAGAGCCTCGTCGATCGCCGCACGCATACTTGCGTCGTTCATGGAACGGACATGGATATAACCGATGCGACCGCCCGATAACTTATCGGTCTCCGCGCGACGTGCACGGACCCAACGTCGATAGAGCAGTTCATTTTCTTCACCGCGATTAACCGGCTTGACGGACTCGTCCCAGCGTTTGTTTGCAGTCGGGTCGTAGATCGAAAGCAAGGTATATTTCCCGGCCTTTCGATTCAGCAGTTTGAAAAAGTCCATCGATGCGTCGATCGTCTCGCCGTCGATCGCTTCGATGATGTGGCCCGCGCGTACCGACGAAGCGGCTATATCGACCGGACCGCCCTGAATTATCTCGGCGATCTTCGCTCCGTTGCCGTTGTAGGAGTAGTCATACAAAACGCCGAGCGACGCCGTCTGATCTCCCTGCGGAAACTGCGGATTGTAGTACGCCCCGGTATGCGAGACATTCATCTCACCGAGCATCTCGCTCAGCATTTCGGCGAAGTCGTAGTTGTTGTTTATGTACGGAAGGAATCGACGGTAAGCCGTACGATAAAACTCCCAGTCGACACCGTTGAGGTCCGGGAAGATCAACTTCTGCTTGAACTGCCGCCACGAGTGATCAAAGATGTACTCCTTCTCAGCGGTGTAGTTCAAAACCATTTCTGTGTTGACCCCGATCGGTTCGGCCTTTCCGCTCTCGGCGTCGATCTTCGTCGCTTTCCCGTCGGCCAAAACGAAAAGGAACTTTCCGTCGGGGGAGATCTCCATCGAGGCGTTGTTCGCACCGAGTTTTGCAAAGACCTTTGTGTCACGCGTGCGGATCTCCGTCACCCAGAGATCGTTTCCTTTCTCGAACGCGGTCAGGTAATAGAGTTTCTCTCCGTCGTTCGATAGGACCCAATCCGAGGCCGCCGAGGCGTTGATGGTAAGACGCTGCTTGCGCTCGGTCATTCCATCCCAGTCGAATGTCAATGTCTTGTCCGGCTTTGGTGTCGGCGATGCGACCGGTGAAGGACTCGCCTTTCCTTTTTCGTCAGCTTCCTTCTTTTCCTTATCCTCAGACTCCTTTAGTAGAGCGAATTCTTCCTTCGAGAGGCGTGAACGATCGTAACCGGCTTTCGTGAAGTACATTGCGAACACATCGCCGGTGACGGAATTTAGCGCCTGAGAGAGAGCTCCTTCACGAGTCGACGCCCATATCATCATCTTGCCATCCATCGTCCATTTAGGGCGCGCGTCGTCGTAGCCGCTCTGGGTCAAGTTGCGCAGTTCACCGTTACCATCGGCCGAGATCAATCCGACCTCGGGTGTGAACATACGATCCTTAGAGCCAAACTCGACGAGCAGCCATTTCGAATCGGGCGACCACGTGTAGTACTGATCACCGTCGGCGTAGGAGTAGTTGTACTCGGGTTTTAATACGACGCGAGATTGTTTCGATGCGATGTTGTAGACCTTCAGCGTCGTGCGATTCTCGAGGTATGCGATCTCTTTTCCATCGGGTGAGAACGCGGGTTGAAATTCCTCTGCGGCTGTCGCGACCACCGGCTCTTGTTTCACGACGGTCGATGCGAAAATGTACGGCTCCTGCTTTCGCGTGATCGAGGCCGTGTAGATGTTCCAGTTGTTGTCCTTCTCAGCAGCGTAGACGAGAGACTTTCCGTCCGGACTCCAGCTAACGGTTCGCTCCTGCCATGGCGTATTCGTGATCCGCTTGACGATCTTTCCGTCGAGACTCGATACAAAGATCTCGCCACGAAAGACGAACGCAAACTCTTTCCCACTCGGTGCGAGCTTCGCCTGGGTGAAACCCTGATTGACCGGAACAATACGTTCGATCTGATCCCGGCCATCAGCTCCGACACGAACATTCACCTTCTGCGGCTCGCCATCTTTCACCGTGTACAGCTCACCGTTGTAACTGAACGCGAGCACTCCGTTGTTCGACCGGGAAAGAAATCTCACCGGGTGCTTCGCAAACTTCGTGACGGCGACCGACTTGTCCGGACTGCTGATGCTGCTCTTATATACATTGAACGAGCCGCTCTGTTCGCTGAGGTAAAAGAACTCGTTGTTGTTCGAGCCAAAGACCGGATTGCGATCTTCGCCTTTATAAGAAGAAAGCTGCGTGTACTTCTTAGTGCCCGTGTCATAAGCCCAAACATCGCGCGTCACCGATGACGTGTGATGTTTCCGCCAGTCGCTCTCGTAACCTTTGTAGTCGTGAAAGAGGATCTTTTCCCCGTTTGAACTAACAGTCGCGTTGAGTGCGGGTGTAGTCAGCAAGAGGGACACGCGTCCGCCGGTGATGGGAACCGAGTACAACTCGGTCATTCCGCCGGTCGGGAATTGCACATGCGATGCGAGATCTTGCCGCGCCCCAGCGAACAGTATCGACTTGTCATCCGCACTAAAGCTGCTCGGTATCTCTCCGGCAGAGTGAAACGTCAGACGCTTCGACTCACCGCCGCCCGCCGGCATGACAAATACATCGAGCGTGCCGTAACGGTCCGAAGCAAACGCGACACTTTTCCCGTCGTGACTCCAGACGGGTGAGAACTCATACGTCTCGCTCAGCGTAAGCGGGATCGCCGTCCCGCCGCTCGCAGGTACCGACCAGATATCTCCTTTGTACTCAAACAAGATTGTCTGACCGTCCGGTGAGATAGCGGGATATCGCAGCCAGAGAGGGTTATCCTGCGCAAAAGTGAGGGAAGCGAGAAACAGACAGAGCGCGAAACAGTACGTGAGTTTCATAGGTTTTGGGCTTGGTTTTAGCGAACGCGAATATGATACGCGAAATGTGAGGATTTGGTTATGCATTCTTAATGAAGAATGGGGTCGCAGACGCTCATAACGCGTGGGCGTTGGCCAGCGAAGAAGAAAGCTCCCCTCCTTCTGAAGGAGGGGTGGCATCCGGTGAGCGACAGCGAACCGGATGACGGGGTGGTCAATCGGCCCAGAGGCCGAAAATCACTGGTCACTCCTGGATCCACTTTTCACGACGGCGATTCCATCCAAAAGATGAGCGGATCCGATCGAGAACCCACTCACCCGACTCAAAAACGAGCTTGTTCTCAAATCTCATTACCAGCACTCCAAAGTACTTCATGAAGAGATCTCGCTCGAAATCGCGTTTGGCAACCGAAGCGTTGTAATGAACTTCGCCGTCTAATTCGATTGCGATCTTTTCAGAGGAACAATAGAAGTCGAGGATATAACCTCCGAAGCTATGCTGGCGCCGAAACTTTCGCCCTTCTAGTTGCGAGTTTTTTATTAACGACCAGAGTTTGGCTTCCGCTGGAGTCAGGTTGCTGCGTAGACACCTGCGAAAGGTGCGCAGGCGCGGGAGATTGTTGAGTTTCATATGGGAGAAGATCCACTAATTTTGGGAATACTCTACCATGAGCTTCTTCGCAGTGGACTCAGCTTTTTACGGCCGAGAGGTTTTCGGCCTCTGGGCCGATTGACCACCCCGTCATCCGCCTCGCTCTCGCTCGGCGGATGCCACCCCTCCTTCAGAAGGAGGGGAGCTTGTTTTGTGGTGGCCTTAATCCTTGCTTAGAACTTCCCATGCTCCAGCACAACCAATCCGATCGACACCAACGCAAGGACATACATCATCGGCGTGATCTCGCGAGCGCGGCCTACCAGAACGTAGAGAGCAACGTAAGAGATGAATCCCCAGAGGATTCCTTGAGTGATGGAGAAGGTCAGCGGGATGAGAATGATCGTCAAGAACGCCGGGATCGTGTCTTCGAGATGTTCGAGGGAGATATGTTTCACGCTCCGGAACATGAACGCACCGACG
>DATEOJ010000520.1:0-19259 GCA_035274235.1 Pyrinomonadaceae bacterium | reverse complement strand
CGGGGCGAGAACGAGTATGCCGACGGTGCCGGCGGCGAGGAATGTGTAGCGTGCAAATCTCATCTGGCTGCCCCGCAAAAAACGATCTGTCTTTAGTGCAAATATTATCTGTCGCCCATCATCCGCTCAACATACTTAGCGATCACGTCGGCTTCGAGATTGACCGGATCGCCGGGGGATAGTGTTGAAAGATTCGTGAGCTCCCATGTCTTCGGAATGATCGCGATATCGAAATGGCTATCGGCGAGAGCGGCGATGGTGAGACTTATTCCTTCGACCGCGACCGAACCCTTGTAGACAAGATACCGCGACATCTCGGACGGGAATCCGATGCGGACCGTCCAGAAGTCGCCGTGCTCTTCGGCTGAGATAAACTCGCCGCGAGCGTCGACGTGACCTTGGACGATGTGTCCGCCGAGGCGCGTCGACGGCGTTACCGCTCGTTCGAGGTTCACGCGCGAACCAGGTTTCAAACCGCCCAGTGTAGAACGATCGAGAGTTTCTTGAGAAAGGTCGGCGGAGAATGACCCCGCCGCGATGTCGAGAGCGGTGAGACAAACTCCGTTTACTGAAATCGAATCACCGTCATCGGAGTCTGAGGTTACGATCGATGCCGACACGATAATCTTGGCTCCGCCCTCATGAGGAGTGAGCGACTGGATCGTTCCTAATTCTTCGATTATTCCGGTGAACATTTTCCTTCGTGTTGCTTCGTGTGGTTAGTGTGATTCGTGGTTCGGGTTTCTTTTCGACGAGGAAGGAACCACGAATCACACCAACCACACGAACAAAACACGAAAGCTAAGCGCGTTCGATCTCCGATAACTTCCTCACATCGATCGATATCGGCTGACCGTCATCTATCTCGTTGTAGATATTCCCAAACTTGTACCCAAACTTGATCGTGTGCGGTTTGTAGGACGAACGCGCGTGGACCGTCTGCGCAAACGTGTCGTCCGTACCGGAGAGAAGAATCAAGATCTCCGCGTCGGTCGCGATCATGTCCTGCTCGGTTAGCCCGCGCATCGGCGAATCGTTATCGATCGGGTGGACGATCGTCCACGCCAAGGGAAAGAACGTCACCTTTCGTCGTTCAAGTTCGAGAATATCGAACCTGCGAACCGTGCGTCCGTTCTCGTTCACGAACCTCGCGAACATTACCTTCGCCTCAAGCTCGATGAGTTGGTTGTTGCGTCCGTTGACGATTCGAAACATGAACCCCGTCATGTCGCGGTAAGGAGCAATGACCGCAACGTCGCTGAACACTATTTTCGCGGTCGGCCGTGCGAAGCGGGCGAACACCGCGCCGGTTATCAAAGCGTTCGCGAGGAGGCTGTAGTACGACTCGATAGTTACAAGCAGATTTGGAATTACACCGACCGGATGGATGGTTCCGTAGCCGATCGTCGCAAACGTCTGCACGCTGAAGAAAAATCCTCGGACGAAAAGATCGCTCGTCGGCGTAACCGTGTCGACGAGTCCTTCCGGGCCAAGCAGAGCATACAGGGAACCGAAGAAGACGTTACTCAGAAAGTAGAGTAATAAGACGAGTGCGAGAAACGTGCTCCAGGACATCGATAGGAGCGAGTGATACGGATTGAGTGAGGTGAAGATGCTGAGACCGGTGCGTTCGACATTGAACGAGCCGTCGGCATTCACGAGTCGTTGTCGGCTCTGTCCGGCGACGACAGAACCGAACCCGAGATCGCTCTCAGCTTCTTCCTCGGCGCTCGTTGGCGGAGGGAGTTCGTTGTTGATCGAATACTCGGTCACGTTTATGCGAAATTATAGGCACGCGATAAGATGAATGTAAAAGCAGATGACTGAGGCACAAGAACACGAAAATGGTCCGCCGAAACTTCGGGCCGGCGCATCGGGCGGGATCGACGACGGTTCACTCGCGGACCTGATCGAATGGTTTCTGAATTTCGACGAGCGAACGGCGAGGATCAGACACCCGTACACGGAAGAGCTTTTTCAATGGAAGCAGCATGACGACGTCGAGAATGGCGTTGGCGTTTATCCGTTTGAGAATGCCGAGTCGCGTTTTGCGATCGGTGTGTTCCAGGCGTTGAAGGAGAATAATTCGGAGCCGTTGTTAGGTCTCTGGTTGTCGGACGTGTTGAACGCGTTGCACGAGGCACGCGAGACGAAGACTGAGATCAGCGAGGCGAACAGACTCGATGACGATCCGGAGACGCTGGCGGTCGAGAAGTCGGAGAAGCTGACTACGAAGGCGGAGCGACGACTCTATCTGACGAGTTGTTGGCTTGAGCAATTGTGCACGGCCGAAGCACGTGTGCTTGGTTGGGTCTACCAGGAAATCTACGGCAAGCCGTTTTCGCCACAGGCGTAGGACAGGCATTCCTGCCTGTCCTCTGCAAAATACGTCGAGCGCATTACTATGTTGGCGGTTAGTCAGCGAGGACAGGCTGGAAAGCCTGTCCTACTCCCGTTACCTAAATGTCTCGCACTGCCTGATATCTCCCGACTGCATTCCTCGTGCGAACCACTGCATGCGTTGTTGCGACGAGCCGTGCGTGAACGAATCAGGCATTACGACTCCCTGCGTCCGGCGCTGGATCGTGTCGTCGCCAACTGATTGCGCTGCTCGGATCGCCTCCTCGGCGTCGCCCGCTTCTACCAATCCTTTCTGCTGTGCGTAGTGAGCCCAAACTCCGGCGTAACAATCCGCCTGCAACTCGAGAGCGACCGATCCGCGATTGCCCTGACCCGATCTCTGCAAGCGGTCCATTGTCCCGAGCATATTCTGGACGTGATGGCCGACCTCGTGAGCGATCACATATGCCTGAGCGAAATCACCCGGGGCCTTGAACTCCTGTTGCAGCTCCCGGAAGAAGGCGAAATCGAGGTAAAGCTTTTGATCGCCCGGGCAGTAAAAAGGTCCCATCGCAGCCTCACCATAACCGCACGCGGACGGTGTTTGGCCGTCATAAAGGACGAGTGAAGGTTGGCGGTACCGCATTTTCGCTTGCTGCGGTAGGATCTCGCCCCAGATGTCCTCGGTCATTTTCATGATCGCACCGACAAACTGGCGGTTCTCGTCCGGTGGTTTGTTTGCCTGATTACTGGCTGTACTCGGTTGCTGTGTCCTCGTGTCCTGCGGCATATTCTCGAGTAATTGCCGAGGATCGACTCCGCAAATAAGGGCCGCAAGCAAAAGTACGACGACTCCGAGCCCGCCTCCGCCAATCGCCAAACCGCGACCGCCCATCCCCCGACGGTCCTCGACATTCGAACTTTGTCCGTAATCACGCCAGCGCATAGTTGTCCTTACCCTCCCTCCTGGTTTCCAAATTCCGTGCTTGTTCGGATTCTAGCATTTTTGAAAATCGGCGGTGAAGAATCTTGATGTTTAACGCCCTCCGTAACAGATCCGCAAAATCTTGACAGGTGTGAAGTTAGAGGCTTATGATTTAGGGAAGTTGGGTTGCGTATTTTTCTTACCACGTTGGCAGGTCCACAAGGAGGCAGTGATGATCAAGTTAGATATCGTCAACCATGTCGCCGACAAGACCGGCGTTCCCAAACAGAAAGCCGAGCAGGTTGTCGATTCGCTCTTCAACGCGATGAAAGAAGCATTGGCAAAGGGAAAGAGGATCGAACTGCGGGGTTTTGGCGTTTTCGTCGTAAAGCCGCGCAAACGCGGGGTCGGGCGAAACCCGAGAACCGGCATGGAAGTGCCGATCCCGGCAGGAAAAACGATCAGGTTCAAACCGGGTAAGGAGCTTTCCGCCCGAGCAGTTAAAACGTAGAACACTGAGCAGCTGATTTTTGTAAATCGTAAATCGCAGTGCACGATCTGTTTGCTGCGGTTTGCGATTTAGTGTTTTGTAGACGATGTCTGTCGAGCAACTCCATCTTCGACGGTACGCCATGCGGCCGAAGTTGCGCACATGGTTCCTTCACGCGCTGCTCCTTTTGATCACATTTGCGACCGCGACTATCGCAGGGGTGATCTATCCGTTCGGTAAGATCCCGTTTGCAGTTCCCGATCCCCAAACCTTGGCGGAAGTTCCGGCCTTGATCTCCGCTCTGCCGCTTTATTACATCGGGATGCTTACCGAAGCGGTAAGCTCCCTCGTCAATAAACCGGATACCTTGAGCGACGGCCTGTCATTTTCTCTTTCTCTGCTCTTCATACTTCTCTCGCATGAGATGGGCCATTACGTAGCGTGTCGGCTCTATCGAGTGGACGCTACGTTACCGTTCTTTATCCCGACTCCGCCGCTGATCGGTCCGGCCGGTACCTTCGGGGCGTTTATCAAGATCAAGTCGCCAATGCCGTCACGACGTGCCGTGTTTGATATTGGTGTCGCGGGTCCGATCGCGGGTTTCCTTGCGCTATTACCGATCGCAGCGATTGGAACTGCCACGATGGAGACGATTCCGATTGGCTATGTTCCCGAGCCGGGCGGGATCACGTTTACCGATCCGCTGTTGATGCATCTTATCGGGGGGATTTTCGGGAAGAGCCCAGAGCTCGGGTTTGGAAATCCGTTTTACTTCGCGGCCTGGATCGGTTTGCTTGTCACGGCGTTGAATCTGATCCCGTCCGGACAACTCGACGGCGGCCACGCGATCTATGCGGTGTTTGGGAAACGGGTGCATTTCTTTACGGGTCGCATCGCGTTCGTCATCATGACTGCTTTGGCAATAGTCGGGTTTGTTTATTTCGGAAGTCCGAGCGGATTCCTGGTGGCGGTGTTGTTAGGTGTGATGACCCGCGTCCGTCATCCCGAGCCTTGGGATCAGACGCCGCTAGACGCGAAACGAAAACTCGTCGCTTTTATCACGCTCGTAATATTTGTCCTCTGCTTTGTGCCCTTTGCGATTCGGATCAATTAAGTAAAAAGTAAAAAGTAAATCGTAACGACAGGTCGCCACGTCGTTACGATTTACTTTTTACCTTTTACCTTTTACTTAATTGATCAGTTTGCCGCCGGCAACATCCCCTTCACTTCGCGAACCATTCGCTCGACATCTTCCTGACCGTCGAGAGCGATCATGAAAAAGTCGTAACTCGTCTTGAAGCAGACTAGACCGTTGCCGAAGAACCAGACTCCTTCGAGCAACGGATTGCCACCTATGATCCAATCTATCGGTGCACCGGTGATCGTCTTCGGATTGAGGACGTTCGTCATCATCACCGCACCCGATGCAAACGAGAACGCGCCTAACATCGGGGCTCCGATACGCCGCGCGATATCGCGTTCAAACCGAATTCGCTCGGCCTCGGCTTCGGTCAGCCGTCCCTTCTCGATCAATTCTTCTTTTCGTTTTAAAAATTCGTTGAACTGCTCTCCGATCTTTTTTACCGACCATGCAGGCAGCGCTGAATTGAACAACCAGTGTGAACTTATTCCCGTGAAGACAACTCCGAGACCGGCCCCGACGGCCATCGAGACTCCGGTAGCTGCGGCCTGCATCGGGTTCTCCTGAACCCACCCCGACGCCTTCGACAACGACTTTATTGCGGAATCCATCGTCCGTGTGAAACCCGCGCCGAAGTTAAAAAAGCTTGATACACGTTTCGCGTTTGTCCCAACGGTGTCGCGTGCATCGTCGAACATATCTCCCGCCTTCTCAGCCGCGACCCCAATGACTTCGCTCGCGGCTTTGCCCGCCGCACTTGCGACCTCGCCA
The DNA here is from genome assembly GCA_035274235.1 of Pyrinomonadaceae bacterium. GTDB lineage: Bacteria > Acidobacteriota > Blastocatellia > Pyrinomonadales > Pyrinomonadaceae > OLB17. Next base: position 13,592 of record DATEOJ010000520.1, on the reverse strand, counting down.
GCCGTCTCTTCGGCGGCTTCGCGGATAGGTTCGCTTGCGTCCCACGCTTTCTTTGCGGTCGCCTCGGCGGTGCGGATCGTCTCACCGGCAACTTTCACTGCCTGCTTTCCGACCTCCGTTTTTTCCGCTTCGGCCTTGATCTTATCGGCGCCCTTCTGGGCGGTCTCGGCTACTACGCGCGCGCCTTCCTCGATCTTCTCCTTCAGACCGAGTTGCTTATCGATCTCCCCAAACTTTTCCTTCGCGTCACGCTGCCACTTTTCAAAACGCTCTTTGTAATCGCTCATCTGATTGACTCCCGATGCAAGTACGAGCCGTTCCGCTCGATTGTTCGGTTTGATGCCGTATGGTCGGCCTGCTTTGTATAATTAGCATTCGAGCGCAAAAGTTACAAGATTTTTCTCCGCAGGGAGCGACGCAGTTCCCATGTGGTAATCTTTGATTTCAAAGAGTGTTTATGACGACGGTGAAATGTCCCAGCTGCGGCCGGGTGACCGAGTTTGAGGGAAATGAGTTTCGCCCGTTCTGTTCCGAACGGTGCAAACTTCTCGATTTCGGTGCGTGGGCAGACGAGAAGTACACGCTTCCGGCCGAAGGCGTGGAGCCGAGTGAAGAAGATATGGCCGAGATCGAAAGAGCGTTGAACGAAAAGGAGCGAAACGGATGATCTTGTTCGACATTGCACCGAGCGGCGGGATGATCGGCGCGATCGTTGCCGGGGCGTTCTTTCTCGTACTGGCCGGAACTGCATGGGTCGCGTTCAAGGCGTTGAAGAAGACGGCCAAGATGGCGATACGTTTGTTGGTGGTGGTCATGATCCTGGTCATCGCCGTCGCCGGAAGTATGTCGCTCTGGTGGTTCAGTTCGGATGCGAATCCAAAACTAAAACCTCCCGCTGAAAGAAAACGGTGACAGAAGATTAAATCTGAACCGGGAGCTGTGATTGCCGGGAGCCCAGTAATCGCTGCTCCCGGTTCTTACTATTCCGACTCACTTGATGAACGAGGGGACAACAGCAAAGACCCGGATCTGGAAGCGATATCGCAGCCTCTCGCCTACTGTATTCGCGCTTAGTCTCGTCAGCCTTCTCAATGACACGTCGAGCGAGATCATCTATCCGCTTCTTCCGGCGTTCCTTGCATTAACGCTCGGTGCCAGTCCGTTCGCGATCGGGTTGATCGAAGGATTCGCTGAATCGATCGCGAGCGTACTCAAACTCTTCTCCGGATATCTCAGCGACAAATTCGGTAATCGCAAACTGCCGGTCTTTCTCGGCTACTCGCTTGCTGCCGTTGTTCGTCCGCTTCTCGCGTTCGTGACAAGCTGGCCGCAAGTGCTCGTCGTTCGGATGACCGATCGCATCGGGAAGGGAATTCGCGGAGCACCGCGTGACGCGCTACTCGCCTCCAGCGTACCGGCCGAGAAGCGTGGGCTGGCATTCGGTTTTAATCGGGCCGCCGATCATCTGGGTGCTGTGGTCGGGCCGGTCGTCGCATTCATACTGCTCACTTACATCGCGGTCGATCCCGCTACTCCGACGGCCGGCGAGTATCAGCAAGTGTTTTTGTTCGCCTCGATCCCGGTCGTCCTCGGTCTGTTCGTGATCGTGTTTTTTGTTCGCGAAGAAAAGAAACCGGCCGAGCATGAAGAGGTCCCGATAAAATTCTCGCTCGGTGCATTCGATTCAAACTTCAAACGTCTGCTTGCAGTGATCGCGCTCTTTACGTTGTCGAATTCCACCGATGCGTTTTTACTCCTACGCGCCGAGCAATCCGGTGTCCGACCCGCGATGCTCCCGCTGCTCTGGATGGTGCTTCACTTCAGCAAGGTGTTGAGCTCGATAGTCGGCGGGGATCTTTCGGACCGCGTTGGCCGGAAGACGATGATCGCAAGCGGTTGGATGATCTACGCGCTAGTCTATGCTGGGTTCGCATTTGTCGATTCCGCATGGCAGGCATGGGTTCTATTTATCATCTACGGTCTCTACTTTGGTCTGACCGAGGGAGTCGAGAAGGCCCTCGTTGCGGATCTCGTGACCGATGAAAAGCGCGGTACCGCATTCGGTTTCTATAATCTTGCCTACGGCATCACCGTGTTTCCGGCGTCGTTGATATTCGGGTATGTCTGGAGTTGGTGGGGCGCGATGCCGGCGTTTCTGATGAGTGCTGCGATATCCGTTTTCGCGATCGTGTTTCTGCTGACGGCGATCAAGACAAAGCCGGCAAACGCAGCGTAAATTCCAAAATAAAAAAGGCCGCCCGGCTTGGACGGCCTCGTCAAACACCAATCAAAATCACCGAATTACTTATTGACCTGAATCGAATTTACGAAGCTTCTGAACGTCGTATTGTATCGAGTCATCTCACTTTCCGGCGCGACTGCCGCCACATAAAAAAGATTCCCACTTGGAAGCAGTGCAGTGATGACCGTTACTACTTCGATCTTCCCTGTTACCGGCGACTCGCCAGCGACGCGCGTCAAGATCGCCTGCATGCCTGACACCGTCGTCCTTTGCGGTTGACCGCTTTGCTGTAGGTAACTGTTCGCTTTTAGCAGTTCGTCAATGTAGTAACTCGTCGTCTGTGACAGACTCCCACCATCGCCCTGCTTAGCACCCATCATCACGCCGTGTGTGATGCCGTCATCACCGTAGGCGCCCTCGGGAGCGAACCAAACCGCGCCATCCGTTGGGATCTCTTTCCAGTTCTGTGGAACCTGGGCGCTCAACGCGCTGTTCGTGTAAGCCTTCATCCGAGTCGAGGGATACTCGACATTCGGCAAGTACCTTCCGCCGGCCATGGCGTTCGTCGCGCCACCGTTACCGCTATTGCTCACACCTCCCGACTGAGACGGATTGTTCGGACGGACCCCGCGTTCGTAGTCTTTGGCGATCTCCGCCATCGACTTCGCCGGACGCAGACGATGAAAGCTCTCCTGTATCCGTCTAAACTCGGGCGTTACTTTGCGCGGCGTACCGTTGACAGTAAGAAGCCCCGCCTCGGCGTTGATCTTCTGGTACCGGTTACCGGGATCGGGGTGACTGCTGAGCCACTCGGGACCGCCGCCCTTACTCTGTTGCTGGATCGTCTGAAACATGTTCGCGAGATCGCGTGGATCATAACCGGCCTGGGCCATGATCTTCGAACCGAGAATGTCTGCCTGGGTCTCGTAGTCGCGGCTGTACTTCAAGAAGTAGCCCTGTGCGAGCATCGCTCCCATCTGCTGACCTGCAGCGCCGCCGACGATTCCACCACCGATTTGCGCACCGATGCCGAGGATCTGATTCAGCGGGTTGTTCATTTTCGTCTGCTGTGCCGTCGCGTGACGGAGGGCCACATGGCTGATCTCGTGCGCCATAACTCCGGCCATCTCGCCTTCGTTCTTTGCGGCTTCGATCATTCCGCGATTGACGTACATCGGACCACCCGGCAATGCGAACGCATTGATGTCGCTCGCGTTCACAACGTCGAACTGATAATTGAACGCAGGTTGGTTGAACTCCGGCGGAATGGCGGCCACCAATCGCTTGCCGACGGCCTCGACATACCGCTCGGCATTAGCGTCGTTCAATAGCGGAAACTGTTCCCGCACCTGCCGGTTTGCTTGTTGGCCGAGTTTCACATCTTCCTCGACCTTGTATTTGTTCTTGGGCAATTTGATCGCCGTTTGACTGGCGATGGGGAGAACCGTAAGTGCCCAGATCATCGCAACCGAAACAAACTTCTTCCCAAATGCGACTCTGTTCATGGTTCTTTCTCCTAAGAGGCGTGAGTTCTGATATTAAACCCGAGGACGAGTTCGAATCAATAAATATTTGGCGACGGTTTGATGTGAGGCGGAAAAACGAAGGTTTGCCGAAAAATCAATGGGCGGACCTGCGAAGAGTTTCGTCGAGTAGATCTCGCCGATCTTCCGTCGCTTCCGACGATTCGAGCAGATCCTTTACCCGACTAATAAGAGCGCGAGCTTCCTCGGAGTCGAGTTTCTGCTGGTAACGTCTCTCGACGAGAAATGCGACCGCAAGATCGGTCCCAAGATCGTTGATCAGTTCCATGGTGTGTTTAAGAAGATAGGGATGTTTTAGATCGAAAGCAAGTCTACTCGATCTGCCTGTTACGGTGATGTTAACAAGGTGTTAACTCCGGTTCGCCGAGTCGGGTCAGCAAAATTCATTTGCATATAATTCAACCTTCGGGAGCAAGGCAGTTTGGCTTACATCATGCACGAAATGCATCGGCCCTTGAGCTCTGTCCCGAACGTCAATCAAACAAGATTAGGAGAAGCTTCGATGAATCGAACGTCAGTCATTACTTACATCTTTATCCTTGGCTTGTGTGCCCTGGCCTATGGCTGCAGCGGTCAGAAAATGGGGCAGGCTGACACCACGACAAACGGTGACAGGACCGGCGACAGCATCATGAGGTTGCAAGGATCGGGTGCGAGTTTTCCAAAACCGATCTACGAGAAATGGGTAAACGAGTATGGCAAGGCGAACCCGACCGTCAGGATGGACTACCAGGCGACCGGATCTGGTGCGGGGCAGAAGGCATTGCTCGCAAAGACGGCGGACTTTGGTGCGTCGGACGATCCGATGAGCGACGAAGACATGAAGTCGGCCGGCTCCGAGATACTTCATATACCGACGGTGCTCGGTGCGGTCGTCCTTACTTACAATCTCGAAGGTCTGAAGGAACCATTGAAGCTCTCCGGTCCGACGATAGCGGATATCTACCTTGGCAACATCAAGAAGTGGAACGACGAACGCCTGGCAAAAGACAACCCGGGCGTCACGCTTCCGGACGCCGACATTCTACCGGTCTATCGTGCGGACTCTAGCGGCACGTCGGCCGTCTTCACTGACTTTCTTTCAAAGACGTCAACCGATTGGAAAGACAAAGTTGGCATGAACAAGCAGCCGAGCTGGATCACTGGAGTCGGTGTCGGAGCAAAAGGAAATGACGGCGTGATGGGTCAGGTCAAACAGACTCCGAACGCGATCGGTTATGTCGAGCTCACGTTCGCGAAGGCGAACACGCTTCCTGTAGCCGTGATCAAGAACAAGGGTGGGGAGTTTGTCGAGGCAAGTCTTGAAACTGTGAAAGCCGCAGCGGCGGGTTTGGTCGCGAAGATGCCGGACGATCTCCGTATGCAGATCACCGACGCCGACGGCGCGGGTGTGTATCCGATCGCGAGTTACACCTATATTCTCGTCTACAAGGATCAGCCGGACGCAGGGAAAGGCAAGGCTCTCGTCGATTTTCTATGGTGGGCACTTCATGACGGCGAGAAGTTCGCGGCCGATCTTCACTACGCTCCGCTGCCAGCGGACGTCGTTAAGAAAGTCGAAGGAAAGATCAATTCAATGACCAGCGGGGGCAAACCGCTAAGACAGTGACACGGACCGATGCTTGTGACAGGGTGACATCGAGACGCTGAGACGCGGGAAACATGATCGAGTCTTGATAGTAGGTCCCCGTGTCGCTTCTTCACCGCGTCGCAGATACATGAGCACAACTGGCGCCTTCGGCGACAAAATTTTCCGCACCGTCGTCCTAATTGCGGCCGCGAGCATCCTTGTTATCGTGGCCGCGATATTTGTCATGATGGCGAATAGCGCGCTTCCGACGCTGGAGCGATTCGGTCTCGGTTTCTTTCTCGGTCGCGAATGGAAACCGGCGCAGGAGAATTTCGGGGCGTTGCCGTTTATCTACGGCACGGTTGTCTCATCGCTTATCGGATTGATACTTGCGGTGCCGGTCTCGCTCGGGATCGCGATCTTCCTCGTTGAACAGGCTCCGAAGAAAGTCGCGCGACCGATCGCGTTCATGGTCGAGTTGCTCGCCGCGATCCCTTCGGTCGTCTACGGACTGTGGGGAATTTTTGTCCTCGCTCCGTTCATACGAAATTATCTCGGACCGTTTCTCCAGGGCTCGCTGGGTTTTCTTCCTTTGTTTCAGGGAAGGCTTACCGGTATCGGCATGCTGACCGGTGCGATCATTCTCGCTCTGATGATCACGCCGATCATCACCGCTGTTGTGCGCGACGTTCTCGAGGCGGTCCCAACAACTCAGCGCGAAGCGGCGCTTGCGCTAGGTGCGACGAAGTGGGAAACGACGACCATAGTGCTCGGTAACGCGGCGTCGGGAATTGCCGGTGCTGTCGTTCTTGGTCTCGGACGAGCCATCGGCGAGACGATGGCCGTAACTATGGTCATTGGAAATTCACCGCAGATCACGGCATCACTGTTCGAACCGGCGAATACGATCGCGTCGCTGCTCGCCGCGAATTTCGCCGAGGCGACGGACAAGATCTACCTGAGCGCGTTGATCGAGATCGGTCTCGTACTGTTTCTCGTTACGTTCGTCGTCAACGCTTTGGCAAAACTAATGATCTTGAGTGTTGCAAGAGAAACGGAGGCGAAGCAGGGTTAATAACGAATGGCTGCAGCGGCATCAACATTTGACCGGCGACGCCGGATGAAGAACGCGGTGATGACAAGTCTTACCGCTGCGTGTGCGCTTTTTGCGACGGTCATCCTGCTTGTCATCATTTCATATATCGCTGTTCGCGGCGTGTCGTCGCTGAGTATCGAATTTCTTGTCGAAACACCGAAGCCGGTTGGAGAAGGTGGAGGAATCGGAAACGCGATCCTTGGTTCCGCGCTTATGACACTGCTCGCCGCGGTGATCGGGTTGCCGGTAGGGATAGCCGCGGGCGTTTATCTGGCCGAGTACGGGAGAAACTGGTTCGGCAACACGGTCCGTTTTGTTGCCGACACGTTGATCGGAATACCGTCGATCATTATCGGAATTTTTGTTTACACGGTTGTCGTGTTGCCGATGGGTCGGCAGTCAGGGTTAGCGGGAGGGATCGCACTCGCGATCATCATGCTGCCGATCATCGCGCGAACAACTGAAGAAATGATCCGGCTTGTTCCCAATTCGATGCGCGAGGGTGCACTTGCCCTTGGAGCTCCACAGTGGCGAGTCTCCTGGAACATCGTTCTCCCGGCGGCAGCATCGGGAATTGCGACCGGTGCGATGCTCGCGATCGCGCGTGTGACCGGTGAGACGGCTCCGCTCTTGTTCACCGCGCTCAATAGCCGTTTTTACAATTACTATTATGACCAGCCGATGTCGTCGTTGACCGTGCAGATATTTAACTATGCGACCGGTCCGTTCGAAGTCGAACACGCGATGGCCTGGGCGGCGACGCTGCTGCTGGTCGGACTTATTTTATTGATCAATATTATCGTTAGATATCTGACGAGGAAAAAACACTAGTCCGGATGGGAAACAAGATCTCAATCTCACATCTGAATTTTTTCTACGGAAAGTCGCAGGCGTTGCATGACATCACGCTTGAGATCCCGGAGCGCCAAGTGATCGCGTTTATCGGGCCGTCAGGTTGCGGCAAGTCGACATTCTTGCGCACCCTGAATCGAATGAACGACACGATCCCGATCGCGCGAGTCGAGGGTGACGTCACTATCGATGGAAACAATATCTACGCACCGGGTACCGACGTCGTAGCGCTTCGTCGGAAGGTGGGTATGGTCTTTCAAAAATCGAACCCTTTTCCAAAGTCGATCTTTGAGAATGTCGCCTACGGCATCAAGATCAACGGCATTCACTCGAGTAAGACGGATCTTCAGGAGCGCGTTGAGAAGGCTTTACGCAATGCGGCGCTTTGGGAGGAGGTAAAAGATCGGCTCAACACTTCCGCGTTCGGACTATCCGGCGGTCAGCAGCAGAGACTTTGTATTGCACGAGCGCTCGCGGTCGAACCTGAAGTGATACTGATGGACGAGCCGGCGTCGGCACTTGATCCGATCGCCACTCAGAAGATCGAAGAGCTTGTCGTCGAGCTCAGCCGCGACTACACGATCGTCATCGTGACGCACAACATGCAGCAAGCCGCGCGTGTCTCGGACCGTACGGCGTTCTTTATGCTCGGGAAACTGATCGAGTTCAACCCGACCGAGAAGATGTTTCAGAACCCCGACGAGAAATTGACAGAGGACTACATCACGGGAAGGTTTGGTTGATTTTGCATTTTAGATTTTGGATTTTGGATTCGGTGGACTTGTTGAATTGGTGACGGCCTCGCAGTCGCACGAAATCGAAAATCCAACATCTAAAATCCAAAATTGCCACGTGTGCTAGATTAGAAAACAGAAAGATGGATCACCGGATCATAGACGAACAATTAGATCACCTCAGGGACAAGATCCTCCTGCTCGGCGGAGCAACTGAGACTGCGGTGCAGCGCGCGATGCGATCGCTTGTCGAGCGCGATAGCGAGTTGGCGCGTCAGGTTCTTGAAGAAGATAAGATCATCGATCAGATGGAGCTCGAGATCGATCGCCTAAGTATCGAGATCCTCGCGCTTCAGCATCCGGCCGCGCACGATCTCCGTTTCGTTATCTCGGTCGCGAAGATCACGCCGATCCTCGAGCGGATCGCCGACCACGCCGGCAGCATTGCCGAGGCGGCACTCATTCTAAACAACGAACCGCACACTAGAAATTACGTCGACTTTCCGATAATGGCGCAGACGGCGGTGGAGATGCTTCGGTCCTCCCTCGACGCATTTACGAACGAAGACTCCGAGCTTTCACGCCAGATCATCGAGCGTGACAAGTTTATCGACGACGCATATCGCCGCGTGTTTAGCGAGTTGCTCGAGATGATGATCGACAATCCGGCTGCCACAACCGGGGCCGCGCACCTGCTGTTCGTGGCGAAACACCTGGAGCGGATAGGCGATTACGTAAAGGATATCTGCGAACTGAACGTCTATCTCCGCGAAGCGGCTTTCATCAAGCACAGCTTTCCGGTCAAACGCCAGAGCGAATCTCTTACCTAAGCCAAAATAGACAACGTACCTGCGCCTCGGTATAGTTAACTCACTTTCAAAGTCGGACCTACCGGAGAAGATTCTCTATGGCATTTAGCCTACTGCCGCGCGAGGACGTGTATTTCGACCTCTTTACAAAGATGGCCGCGAAGATCGAAGAAGCTTCGGCCATCCTGACCGAGATGCTCGAAACGCCGGGCGAACTGAGCGGTTATCGAGCTCGGATCAAAGAGGTCGAGCACGCATGTGACCAACTTACCCACCAGATCACAAACAAGCTTAACAAGTCGTTCATCACGCCCTTCGACCGTGAAGACATCTACACGCTTGCGGTAGCGCTTGACGATATCTGCGATTACATTGATGCGGGCGTCCGCGCCGTTGTGATGTACGACATTCGTGAACAGAACCAGTACTCGCGGCAGCTCGGCCGGATAATCAAGGACCTTGGAGTCGAGATCAACGGAGCGGTGTCGGTTCTGAGCAAGCCGAACGGGATCAACGAGCGGTTTCGCGAGATCCACCGGCTGGAGAACGAAGCTGACGATGTCTACTTCCGTGCGATCGGCGAGTTGTTTAAAGAAGAGAAGGATCCGATCGCCGTGATCAAGTGGAAAGAGTTTTACGAGATCCTGGAAAATGCGACCGATCGCTGCGAGAGCGTCGCGAATATCATCGAGAGCATTGTGTTGAAGCACAACTAGTTCGTTGATGGTTGATCGTTGAACGTCGTTCGTGCTGCACGCATAAGACCGACGAACGATGGTCGATGAACAACGATCCACCTATGGAAACTGCCGCCTTCAGCCTTGTCGTGCTGATTATCTTCATCGCTCTCGTCTTTGACTACGTCAACGGTTTTCACGACGCAGCAAACTCGATCGCGACCGTCGTCGCGACGCGCGTTTTAAGTCCGGGCGTAGCGGTTGTCTGGGCAGCATTTTTTAATTTCATCGCGTTTGTGATCTTCGGGACTGCGGTTGCGAAGACGATCGGCGGCGACATGGTGAACATCGCCGCGATACCGGCGGACGACAGGCTTTACGTCCTGCTCGCAGGCGTGCTCGGCGCGACGATCTGGAATTTGATCACGTGGTATCTAGGCTTACCTACCTCGAGTTCTCACGCACTCGTCGGCGCGTACGCAGGCTCAGCGATCTCTTCGTACATCTGGCATTTCGGGTTCAATAGTGTTCAGACGGTCCTGGTCGCAGCAGGTTGGATAAAAACGCTCACGTTCATCGTTCTCTCGCCGCTCCTCGGAATGACCCTCGGGTTTATCTTCATGGTGTCGGTCTATTGGATCTTTAGGAAGGTTTCCGTCAACAAGATCGACAAAGGATTTCGCGTTGGCCAACTCTTCTCGGCCGCCGCGTTTTCACTCGGTCATGGCGGCAACGACGCGCAGAAGACGATGGGCATCATCACCATCGCTCTCGTTGCTGGCGGCTTCTTGCAGATGACGTCGGCCGGGAAACTGCCCGACGTTCCGTTGTGGGTTGTTTTGGCTGCCCACGCCGCGATCGGTCTCGGGACGTTGTCGGGCGGATGGCGGATCGTAAAAACGATGGGTACAAAGATCGTGAAGCTCCAGCCGGTCGGCGGTTTTTGCGCTGAGACTGCGGGAGCAGTCACCCTCTTCTTTGCGACGTTCACCGGAATCCCAGTCTCAACCACTCATACGATCACCGGCGCGATCGTCGGTGTCGGATCGGCGAAACGCTTCTCAGCAGTCAAGTGGGGCGTTGCGGGTCGAATTGTCTGGGCATGGATCCTGACGATACCGATGGCGGCGTTGATCGCTGCTCTTACCTACGGGGTCGTTCTTATTATCGAAAAACTTACCGGGCATATTTGACCGGCGCTACATGGGTGCCTCGATCTTAGGCGGCACGTTGGCCGCTACGCGGCTGGGACAAAAGATCTTCCTATTCGGTGTTGTCGCCCCCAACCTCTGCTGCAGCTTCGTTGCAAGCGGGTCGCTTGCGCTCCCGCCTCCAAAGCGCAATCATTTTTGCTTGATCCAGGTGCAGAAATCGCATCCAAGGAGACGGCAATGTCAGAAGTGATCGAAGCAGTAAGACCTCTCGAAGATTTTCTTGTCATGCCCGACGAGGAGATCGCCACACAGATCGACGCGGCGCGCGAGACGCTCGGACCGCGGGTCGTTATCCTCGGACACCATTACCAACGCGACGACGTCATCCGTCATGCGGATCTCACCGGCGACTCGTATCAGCTCTCGGTGATGGCGTCGCAGACGGACGCCGAATACATCGTCTTCTGCGGCGTTCATTTCATGGCCGAGTCTGCCGACATTCTCGGAAAGCCATCTCAACGCGTCATACTCCCGGACTTGGGTGCGGGTTGTTCGATGGCCGATATGGCGACGATCGATCAGGTCGAGGACGCTTGGGAACAACTTCGAAGCATCGGCGTTCTCGAGCAACGCGTCGCACCGATCACGTACATGAATTCGTCGGCGGCGATCAAAGCGTTCTGCGGTCGGAACGAAGGTGTCGTGTGCACGTCGTCGAACGCGATTCCGCTCTTCGATATTTATCTGAAACAGTTCGACAAGATGTTCTTCTTTCCCGATCAGCATCTCGGACGAAACACCGGTGCGAAGTTCGGAATCCCGCTCGACAAGATGGCGCTGTGGAATCCGCATGAGGATCTCGGCGGGAACACTGAGGAGCAACTTCGCGAGGCGAAGTTAATTCTCTGGCGCGGTCACTGTTCGGTGCACGGTCGGTTCAAGCCTTGGCATGTCGACAAGGTGCGTGATGAGATCCCGGGTGTGCAGGTGTTAGTTCATCCCGAATGCATGCGCGAGGTTGTCGATATGAGCGATCTCGACGGCTCGACGTCTTTCATTATCAAGACAGTCGAAAACTCGCCGAGCGGTTCGAAGTGGGCGATCGGGACTGAGGTCAATCTCGTCAATCGCCTTCAGCAACGATTCCCGGACAAAGAGATCCACCTCCTCGCACCCGACCTCTGCATGTGCGCGACGATGTATCGCATCGCACCTCAGAACCTCGGTTGGGCAATGGACAACCTGGTCAACGGAGTCGTCGTGAATGAGATCGTCGTGGACGACGAGACGAAGCATTACGCGAACATCGCGCTCGAGCGGATGATTTCTCTGACTGAGAAAAAGAATTGAACCGCAGAGACGCGGAGACGCCGAGAAGAAAAGCAACGCTTTAGAAACCTCTGCGTCTCCGCGTCTCGCCGGTGAATCTCTTTTATGGCGGAATTGAAGGACAAACTCCCCGATAACGCACCCGGCAAGTTCTACGTCGACCGTGAGTGCATCGACTGCGACGTATGCCGCGATACGTCGCCCGCCAACTTCCGTCGCAACGACGACAACGGTTATTCGTACGTCTACAAACAGCCGGAGACACCGGAGGAGATCGCATTGTGCGAGGAAGCGTTCGACGCGTGTCCTGTCGAGGCGATCGGCGATGATGGCGCCCCCAACGCAGCTCGCGTAGCGAGCGACGGCATATAGCCCCCAGCGTGAGCTGGGGGGTAGCGCATTCTGACATGGAGCCCGCGTAGGCGGGCGAAAGATTGTCGTAAAAATCTACCACTCGCATACGCGAGCTAGGTATTTGTTCAATCTCACCCCAGCTCGCGCTGGGGCTACGTGCTTTCGCTCGCTATGCGAGCTGGATTGAGTTCCCGAAAATCAAACCGCTTGCTTTATCCCGCTCCTTTCAACACAATAATTCCAAGGAGACATTAATGAGCGAAACCCCGCGCGTAGGACGAGTTCGATGTCGCGAGATCATGACGTCGAATGTTAAGACCGCGACTCGTGATCAATCGCTGCGCGACGTTGCGGCGATCATGCGCGATGGCGATATGGGTTCGATCCCGGTTGTTGAGGACGGCAAACTCGTTGGGATCGTCACCGATCGTGACATCGTCGTCCGCTCGATCGCGGATGGGAAGGACGCGTCATCGCCGATAAGTGAATCGATGACGACGGAGATCTTTTCGGTAAAGCCGGATGATTTTGTTTTCGAAGCGATCCGCTTGATGGGCGATAAGCAGGTAAGGCGAATACCGGTCGTTGACGAAAACGGCGCTCTTGCGGGGATCATCGCGATGGCCGACATCGCACTCGAGATGGAAGACGAGCGCGAGATCGCCGAGACGCTTGAAGAGATCTCGAGTGGTAGTAGTTTTTGGAGTAAAAAGTAGGACGGGCCGTTAGCCCGTCCGGGCGGACTAACAGTCCGCCCTACGATTCGATGGCAAAATCTTTCAATCGTCATTTTCATTTCCTTGGTTCTTCTAAGAAGGTCCAGTCGGGACAGCTTTGGTATCCGGCTGCCGACGTATTTCAGACTCCGGATGGGTGGCTCGTTAAAGTCGAGCTCGCGGGCGTGTCTGCTGAAGACATCGAGATCGATATCCAGGGAAACGTTTTGTACATCGCCGGGGCGCGGAAGGATCGTTCGTGTGCGATCGGGTTTTCGTATCACCAGATGGAGATCACGTACAGCCGGTTCGAAAAGACCCTCCAGTTCCCGGCGGTGATCGAGGGAGCGCGGATCGAACATAACTTTGAAGACGGACTGTTGTTGATTCGTTTGTGGAAGTAGATTTCTTCGCGAGCTCTGTGAGCTTTGCGTGAGATACGAACTGTCCCACGCTAAGCTCGCAGAGCTCGCGAAGAGGAAAAAACCTATGGCAGAAGAGATCAAGGAAAATGA
>DATEOJ010000519.1:0-3304 GCA_035274235.1 Pyrinomonadaceae bacterium | reverse complement strand
GTCGAAGTTCAACGCACCGGCGAGACTGAGTGCGCGGATCTCGCGTTTGTTGAGTTCGGGAACGCGGGCGACCAGGTCTTCGATGCTGAGGTACGGGTTGGCTATTGCGGATTGCGGATCGCGGATTGCGGATTTCGAGTTATTGAATCCCGATCTTCGATCTGTATCTCGAGATTCATCGGCAGGAAATCCGCGATCCGCAATCCGCAATCCGCAATCACGCTCTGCGATGATCTTGAGACCAACCTCCTCTCGAAGCCCGCGCGCATACTTCAGACCAACACGAACTTGTTTCTCACGGGTTCTCCGGTCGCTTACGCTCCCGGTACTGCCTCTTGTCTCCCGTCTCTCGTCTCCCGTCTCCTCAACTTCCTCCACCGTAAACAAATACTCCGACCGATTTATATCCATCGGCAGAAAGTGCAGGCCATGACGCTGTGCGTCTTTCACCAACGTCGCCGCGGAATAAAAGCCGAGCGGATAGTTATTGAACATCGCAGTCATGAAGCACGCACGGTAATGCACCATGAAATACGCCGACGCATACGCTAGCAGGGCGAAGCTGTACGCATGCGACTCGGGGAAGCCGTAGTTCGCGAAAGCCTTCACACTTTTTACGATCGTGTCCTGCGTTTCCTGATCGATATCATTCTTCGTCATGCCCGCACGAAGGTTTTTCTCGATCTGTTCCATCTTGCGATCGGGGCGTTTGAAACCCATCGCACGACGAAGTTCCTCGGCCTCAGCCCCCGTAAAGTCCGCGATGTCCATCGCGATCTTCAAGAGCTGCTCCTGGAAAAGCGGAACGCCGAGCGTGCGTTCGAGCGTCGGTTTAAGTGAGGGGTGAGGATAAGTTATCGGTTCAAAACCCTGACGCCGAGCGATGTATGACTTGAGCATGTTCCCGACGATCGGGCCCGGACGAATGATCGCGACCTGCACGACGATGTCGTAGAACGTCTCCGGTCTCGACTTCGGTAGGAACGCGATCTGTGCACGGCTCTCGACCTGGAACATCCCGACCGTGTCCGCGTTCTGCAGCGTCTCGTAAACTTTCGGATCGTCATTTGGGATCTTGTAGAGATCCATCTCCTCGCCGTGATGTTCGCGAATGAGATGGATCGTGTCGCGCAGCACCGCCATCATCCCGAGACCGAGCAGATCGATCTTGACGATCTTGAGCATCTCGCAGTCGTCCTTGTCCCACTGGATGATGCGGCGATCGACCATCGAAGCCGGTTCGATCGGGACGACACCGTCTAGGCGTTCCCACGATACGACCATTCCGCCCGAGTGCTGACCGAGATGACGCGGGTAATCGAGGATGCGTGAGTACATCTCGGTAAACTTCTGCAGCTTGAAACTGTCGGACGGATCGAAACCCTCTTCTTTCAGACGACGGTGCAACTCCTCGCCCTGAAAGATCTCGTAATGCGAATTGATCTTAGAGAGCTGGCCGAGCACTTCTTCGTCGAAGCCGAACGTCTTGCCAACTTCTCGCAGCGCCGACTTACCGCGATAACAGATGACATTCGCCGTCATGCCCGCACCGCGTTCGAGATATTTTGTATAGACGTGCTGGATGACCCTTTCGCGGTCGTCGCCCGATGGGAGATCGATGTCGATGTCGGGATACTGCTCGTATTTCTCCGAGAGGAATCGTTCGAAGAGAAGTTTGTTCGCGATCGGTTCGACGGCCGTGATACCGAGCGTGTAGCAGACGACCGAGTTCGCTGCCGAGCCGCGGCCCTGTGAAAGTATTTTGTTCTCCTGACAGAAATCCGAGATCTCCGAGACGACGAGGAAATAACCCGCCAGCTTTTTCATCTCGATCACGCGAAACTCTTTTTCGAGCCGCGACATCACCTGCGACCGCAGCGGCCACGGGCAATGCCGGTAACGTTCGACCGAACGCTCGATCGCTTTCTTGCGAAGCACAGAATCCATCGTCTCGCCCGACGCGACGGGGAAGTCGGGGAAGTTGTACGAGAGTTCGTCCATCGAGAAGTTCACACGCGAGGCGATCTCGTTGGTACGGTCGATCGCCTCGGGAATATCTTCGAAGAGCTTGCGCATCTCTTTTTCCGTTTTGAGATATCGCTCGCTGTTTTGCGAAAGGAGCTTTCCGGCGTCGTAGATCGTCGAGTGGTTCTTGATGCATGTGAAGACGTCGAATAGTTGCCGGTCGTTTTCGTCGGCGTAGTAGGCACCATTCGACGCGAAGATGGGGAGACGCAGTTTGTGTGCGAGCCCGAGCAGACGCAGGTTGATGTCCTCTTCGCTGCGGAGATAATGACGCTGCAGTTCGACATATAGACGTTTTTCGAAAACGTAGTTCAGCCATGCAAGATCGGCCTGACCGCGTCCGTTGCGAAGACTGTTTGGCATGAAGCCGTCCGAGCCGCCGGTGAAGCAGAGCAGATCGGTCGAATGCTGCTCGATGTCTTTTCGCGTCGCGAAGTGTTCGCCCTTTTTGTTGCGAAGCTTGATCGTCGTGATGAGCCTGCTGAGATTTTGATAACCGCGCAGGTTCATGGGGACGAGAGGCAGGACGCTGCCGTCGTCCATGGTGATCTCGGACCCGATGATCGGCTTGATTCCGTACTCTTTTGCTTCGAAGTGAAATCGGACCGCACCCGCGACAGTGTCACGATCGAGAAGTGCGACGCTCGAAAGTTCCAGCTCCGCCGCGCGCTGGATCAGCATCTGCGGGATCGACCCCGAAGAGAGAAAGCTGAAAGCGGAACGTGTGTGGAGTTCGTGGAACGCCATTGTTAGTTACGGTCTTTTTGAACACGGATCTAACGGAGGGAACGGATTTGGACGGATCTGAAAAGACAGGAAAAAAGATTTATCCGTCTTAATCCGTTCGATCCGTTAAATCCGTGTTCAAAAAATCTCAACCTATTCGAACCGGGACGGGCTAACGTTTAGTCGTATTCCCCCGCCAGAAACCAATCATTCCCAACCTTGCACAGCCGATATACCCCGTGGTTCTCGATCTCGATATCCCACTCCTGTGTTTTCCATGAGCTGTCCCACCATTTCGAATTCGCCTTCCACACACCGCTGTACTCGACGACATGTCCGCTGAAGAATCGCGTGCGGATGAAGAGGAGCTTGCTCTCGCGAACCAACACCTCGGCCGGAATCGGAGGATTGAAGTAGCTGAAAGCGATCACGGGGTTCCGGATTGCGGATTGCGGGATGCACGAGTCAGAACCGGGAGCGGTAGCGACCGGGTTTCCCTTTATTGACTCAAGACTGCGGGGTGACCCAGTCGCTACCGCTCCCGGTTCTGACT